>JAFGOK010000240.1 GCA_016926535.1 Micromonosporaceae bacterium
CCATTGTCCAGGATCGTGAAGCGGGAGTTCGCGGTCGACCTCGGCGTGCATGGCTCGCAGGGCGGCCCTGGCGGCCGTGAGGTAGGCGCGCTCGGCCTCGATCCCCTGCTCCGGCTAGGGGACAGTAGAAGACTCGACCACGGGGGCATCCTTGTCCGGTTGGCGGGGCGACGGCAACCAGCCACCTTTCCACGCGGTCCGGTGCGAAATCCACTTGTTTTGTCGGCTTCGGTTTCTATCGAGCGTCCGAAGCGACGCGGCGGATCCACTTGTCGGCGGCCACGACCAGCGATGCGAGCGCTGCGATCGCGAAGATCCGTATCCAGACCTCCCACCCGATGGGGGCCGTTTGGAACAGCGAGTTCATTCCGGGCAGGTAGGTGAGGGCGAGCTGGCCGGCGGCCTGGAGGGACACCCCTGCGACGACCCAGCGGTTGCTGAAGACGCCGACCTTCCACATGGAGCGAGTCAGCGATCGGCAGCTGAACAGGTAGAACGTCTCGACCACCACGAACACGTTGACCGCCGCTGTGCGTGCCTCCTCAAGGCTGGCCCCGTTGGCCAGCTCCCACTCGAAGAGCCAGAGCGAGCCGCCGAGCAGCAGCGACGAGACCAGCAGAATCCGTGCGATGAGGGTCCCAGTCAGCAAGGGCTGCCCCGGGTCGCGAGGCGGCCGACGCATGATCCCTGGTTCCTTGGGCTCGAAGGCGAGCATCAGCCCGAGCAGGACCGCGGTGGTCATATTGATCCAGAGGATCTGGGTCGGCAGGATCGGCAGATCCAGCGCGAACAGGATGGCCGCCAGGATGACGAATCCCTCACCCATGTTCGTCGGCAGGGTCCAGACGATGAACTTCGTCAGGTTGTCGAACACGCCCCTGCCCTCTTCGACCGCGGCCTCGACGGTCGAGAAGTTGTCGTCGGTCAGGACCATGTCGGCGGCGTCCTTGGCGACTTCGGTGCCGCCTTCCCCCATGGCAACGCCGATGTTGGCTCGCCGCAGGGCCGGCGCGTCGTTGACGCCGTCACCGGTCATCGCGACGACGTGCCCCCGAGCCTGCAACGCCTCCACCAGACGCAGTTTCTCCTCCGGAGAGACCCGGGCAAGTACTGCGGCCCGGTCGACCGCCTCCGGGTACTCCTCGTCGGACAGTGCCGCCAGCTGGGTGCCGGTCAACACCCGGCCGTCCCCGGGCCCGCCGTGCCCGTCCCGGGACCCGCCGTGCCCGTCCCGGGGCCCGCTGAGCAGGCCAAGCTGGTTGGCGATGGCGGTCGCGGTGCCCGCGTGGTCACCGGTCACCATCTTGACCGCGATCCCAGCGGTACGGCACGCCTGGACCGAGGTGATCGCGGCGGCCTTCGGCGGGTCGAGCATCGCCTGCAACCCAGCCAGCGCCATGGTGGACGGCAGATCCTCCTCGGTGAACCGCTGCGGATCGGCCCCTTGCCACACAGCGGTCGCCAGCACGCGCAGGCCTCTGGCCGCCAGCTCCTCTGCGGCCCGCAGGACCGCCTCCCGGTCCAGGGGTTGACGCCCGCCGCCGGACGCCAGCTGGCTGTCGCACAGCCGCAGCATCCGCTCGACCGCACCCTTGGCAAACGCCACGTGGCCGCCGTGCTCGTGATCGCGGTGCAGCGTCGCCATGTACTGCCGCTCTGAGCTGAACGTGATGACGTCGATGCGCGGGTAGGCCGCCGGGAGGTCGTCCAGCTCGATCCCGCCCTTGGCTGCGACGGCGAGCATCGCGCCCTCGGTGGGATCGCCGACCACCGTCCAGTGCCGGTCGGCGTGGCTGAGTCGGGCGTCGTTGCACACGGCCCCGGCGAGCAGGCACGACCGCAGGGCCTGGCTTGCCCCCCGCCCCGCTGCCGCGGCATCGCCGTCAGTGGCCGCCGGGCGTAGCTCCCCGATCGGGGCGTAGCCGGATCCGGTGACGGCGAAGTCGCCATCCGGGGTCCACACCGCCCGGACGGTCATCTGGTTCTCGGTCAGGGTGCCGGTCTTGTCCGAGCAGATCACCGTGGTGCTGCCGAGGGTCTCGACCGCCGGCAGCCGGCGTATGACCGCTCGACGGCGGGCCATCCTCGCCACCCCGATGGCCAGGGTGATGGTGACGGCGGCCGGCAGTCCCTCAGGGATGGCCCCGACGGCGAGCGCGATCGCGGCGACGAACATGTCGTCCCAGCGCTCGCCCCGCAGCACCCCGACGGCGAAGGTCAGCGCCGCCAGCGACAGGATGACCACAGTGAGGATCTTGCTGAACTTGGTGAGCTTCTCCGTCAGCGGCGTCGCCAGCAGCTGCGCCGATCCCACCAGCCGGTGGATCTCGCCCAGCTGCGTCGCCGCGCCGGTGGCCACAGCGATGCCGGCCCCACTGCCAGCGACCACCAGGGTCCCGGAGTGGGTCATGTTGTGCCGGTCGGCGATCGGCGTGCCTTCGGGGAGCACCCCGTCGACCTTGTGGACCGGGACCGACTCCCCGGTCAGGGCCGACTCGTCCACCCGCAGCTCGGCGGAGCGGATCACCCGCAGGTCCGCCGGCACCTTGTCGCCCGCCTCGACGAGGACGACGTCGCCGGGGACGATCCCCTCGGAGTCCACCTCCTGGACCTGACCGTCCCGGATGACCCGGGCACGGGTCCTCACCATCGACCGCAGGCTGTCCAGAGCGGCTTCGGCCTTGGCTTCCTGAACGTACCCGATGACCGCGTTGACGAGGACCACGGCGAGGATCACCGAGGAGTCGACATAGTCGCCGAGGGCTGCGGTGATCGCGGTGGCCGCGAGCAGGATGTAGATCAGCGGATGGTGGAACTGGCTGAGGATCCGCAGGAGCACGCCCCTGCCCCCACCGGCCGGCAGGGCGTTGGCCCCGTACTCCGCCAGCCTCGCGGTGGTCTCAGCCGCGCTCAGGCCACGATCGGTATCCGTTGCCAGGCGCGCCGTCACCTCGGGGCTGGCCAGGGTGTGGTACTCGCCCACTTGCGGCTTCGTCGTCATCGCGGTCACTGCGGAGCCTCCGTCTTCGTCACCTCGGGACTGCTGGTCCTGCCGAGTCCCTGGGTCCCCTCGATCTTCTTGGTGAGCAGGTCGACCCAGCGCAGCAGTTCCACCGGCAGCGGGAAGATCAGGGTGGAGTTGCGCTCGCTGGCGACCTCCGTCATCGTCGACAGCACCCGCAGTTGCATGGCGGCGGGGTGCTCTTCGAGGACCCCGGCGGCGCGGCCGAGATTGGCCGCAGCCTCGAATTCCCCGATCGCGTGGATGACCTTGGCGCGGCGGTCGCGCTCGGCCTCGGCCTGCCGGGCCATGGCCCGGCGCATGGTCTCCGGCAGCTCGACGTCCTTGACCTCGACCAGGGTCACCTTCACACCCCAGGGATCGGTGACCCCGTCGATGATCTGCTGGAGCCGCTGGTTGATCTCGTCCCGCTTGATGAGCAGCTCATCGAGATCGACCTGCCCGAGGATGCTGCGCAGCGTGGTCTGCGCGATCTGGGAGGTACCGACGATGTGATTCTCGATCGAGATGACCGACCGGACCGGGTCGACGACGTTGAAATAGGCCACCGCGTTGACCCGGACGGTCACATTGTCCTTGGTGATGACGTCCTGAGGTGGGATGTCCATCGTGATCGTACGCAGGGACACCCGGATCATCCGGTCGACGATGGGGATGATGAAGAACAGCCCCGGCCCTTTCGCGGCGATCACTCGACCGAGCCGGAAGACCACTCCTCGCTCATATTCCGGGACGATACGGACTGAAGCCGACAACAAAAGTATGACGGCCGATACCGCAACGATGATGGCGGTGATGCTGTCAGGCATGATGCTCCTCGGTGGTTTCGTTCGGCGGTATGGTGTCCTCCGGCGCGACGATGACCGTCAGGCCGGCCGTCTCGATGACCCGCACCTGCTGGCCTTCCCGCAATCCGCCCTGGTCGCTGCGGGCGTTCCACCAGGTCCCTGCGAGCTGGACCTGCCAGGTCGGGCCGGGGGCCGCGCGTACCGTGGCGGTGGCGCCGATCAGGGTGTGCATCCCGACGGCTGCGGGGGCGTTGCGGGCCCGCCAGGCGAGTCGCCCGGCGAGGAGCGTGCCCCCGCCGACCACGACTGCGGTGGGTAGCAGGACCGCGGGACTGACTCGCACCTCCTCGCCCTCGAACAGGAACAGTCCGGCTGCGACCAGGGCGATCGTGCCCCCGGTGGCGAACACGCCAACCCCTGGAGTCAGCACCTCGGCGGCGAACAGGGCGGCAGCCAGTACCAGCAGCGCGAGCCCGGCGACAGCGACCGGCAGCACACTGAGCGCGAACAGCCCGAGGACGAGCAAGACGGCCCCTGCCACGCCGCCCAGCCCCATCCCCGGGGTCGCCAGCTCGTAGATGACGGCGAGGGTGCCGATGGACAGGAACAGGAACGCCAGGTTGGGATCTGCCAGGACCGCCAGCAGCCTCCGCGACCACCCCATGCCGTACTCCTCGACCGTGGCGCTCGCGGTGCGCAGCGTGACCGCCTCGCCGCTGGCGAGGGAGACCGTTCGCTGGTCGAGGATTCGCAGCAACTCGGCCCGATTCCGGGCGAGCAGGTCGACCGCCCCGACGCGCTGGGCCTCCTCTGCGGTGACCGAGCGGCCGTCCCGCACGGTCGCGACGGCGAACTCGGCGTCGCGACCGCGTTGCCTGGCCACCGACTCCGCGAACGAGGCCGCGTCATTGATCACTTTGTCGCTGGCCGTCTCACCGGTCTCGGCGTTGACCGGGGTCGCCGCACCGATGGTCGTCCCTGGGGCCATCGCCGCGATATGCCCGGCAAACGTGATCAACGCCCCTGCGGACGCCGCTCGCGCGCCGCTTGGGGTCACGTAGACGACGACCGGCACCTCCGCGGAGAGGAAGGCCTGGATGATGTCCCGCATCGAGGTGTCCAGGCCACCTGGAGTGTCCAACTCCACCAGCAGTGCCTCGTGGCCGGCGCGGGTCGCCTTGCTCACCCCGTCGGCCAGGTAGTCGGCGATCACGGGAGTGATTGGCCCGTCCACCCGGGCCACCAGGACCGTCCCCGACCGTGCGGCAGCCAACCCCGGTGAGGCGACCACCGCCGCCACAAGGCAGGCAGCCACTCCCAGCCAGAAACGAGTGCTGCTGCTTCCCATGGCGGCTCCTCGGTGGTGCGACCGGATCCGAAGGCCGCGCCCCTGTGCGGGGCGGCCACTTTCCATGGTCGCCTATCAGAGCGGAACGCGCCGCAGAAACGCGAGCGAATCGGGCCTGGAGTGGGAGTGGCCAGCTGGCTGA
>JAFGOK010000241.1 GCA_016926535.1 Micromonosporaceae bacterium
CCGCCGAGGCCACCCGGGGACGCTGGGGCCTGGAGGACGTGGCCAGAGCCGGCCGGCTCATCGTCGACGAGTTGGAGACGCTCGCCCGACATCCCGCGAACCCCGGCGCGGTGGCGGTCGTCGAAGGTGCCGCCGAGTGGTGGGACGAACTGTCGGTGCACCTGCACGGAGCCTACAGCGACCACGCCTACGCCGAGGACCCCGAGACGATCGGCGACGCGATCCGTGCGGTGCATGTGCTCATGTGCGAGCAGGTGGACGTCGACCCGGACGAACTGGCAGCCCGGTTGGCAACGATCATTGGCAAGGCTGAGATCAGCTCCTGTCTGGACGCGCCCGACGACTACACAGCTCTGCTCGGCCCGGCCGTCGGGGGCCATGTGTATCACCGCGGGTGAATGCGTGAGGATGGTCGGTGATGGACACCGCTCTCGCACTGTTCAGTGGCATCGCCTGGACGCTCGTGTATGTCGACGCGATCCGGTTAGGCTTCCGTGACCGCACCTACGCGATGCCCGTCGCGGCGCTGGCCCTCAACATCGCCTGGGAGGCCACGTACGCCGTGCAGGCGTTGTCCGCCCGGGTCAGTGTCCAGGGCGTCATCAATGTGGTGTGGGCGGTCGCCGACGTCGTCATCGTCGTCACCTACCTCCGCTTCGGTCGCAGGGAACTTCCAGCGAGCGTCACCCGCCCGTTGTTCGTCGGATGGAACCTGCTGCTCTTCGGTACCGCGTTCGCGGTGCAGTGGCTGTTCCTTGCGCACTTCGGCGCCCACGACGGCGGGCGCTACTCGGCGTTTCTGCAGAACCTGCTGATGTCCGGGTTGTTCATCGCCATGTTCGTCAACCGAGGGAGCCTGCGCGGTCAGAGCCTGACCATCGCGGTCGCGAAGTGGCTCGGCACGCTCGCCCCGACGATCCTGATCGGGGTCCTCGACCACAACCCGTTCATCCTCGCGATCGGCCTGCTCTGCAGCGCCTTCGATCTGGCATACATCGGCCTGGTCGCCACCGTCATGCGGCGGCCTGCGGCCCCGACGGCTCCGGCCCGCGACACGAAGGGCACCTTTCGAGCGGGATTTCGTCGATCCCACTCCGGGTCCGCCGCTCGGCGAGATCGCAGCCATCGCTGAACCGATGGGGGTACACCGGTGACCGGCTGTGACTCATCGGGAGGACGCCGCCCGTACCGGGACGACGAGGTGCTCTCCGGTACCTGCGTTTGTGGATCGCGCATGGATCACACGTCTGTCCGGCCTGGACATGCGACAGGGTCTTGGCTGCATCACCAGGTTGGCTACGGTCGCCTACACCCGTCCATGCGCGCAGCATGAAATCCCCGGCAGGTCCCACAGAGCAAAGGAAATGGGTGCTGACGCGCAGGGCTACCACTTCGCCCGACCGGCGCTGTCAAAACGCCTCGTCGAGTTGTTCGCCGGACCCGTCGACGCATGCTGGTCGGCGACCGCCGTGGCTCGGTAGTACACCGGACAGCGGTCGACGATCATCCGCGTCGCATTCTTCGCCATCGGCGCCGGTGTGCTCCATGTCATCCTCGGCAGTGGCGGTACTGGTTGCCCAGCCGCTGCGGTCTTGCTCCGAGTTGGTCGCCGTCTTCCCTCAAAGCGTCTACGGGGATGCGCACCTGGCCGGTGAACCGGTCCAGGACCTCGTAGAGTCAGTTTCCATCGGACCGTCCGGGGAGAAGCGATGCGGAGGAGTGGCTTGCGGGATGACAGCACGAGGTGTTGACCACGGCGGCCGGGCGACCAGGATCGGGGTTGTCTTCTTGCCCCAGTTCCCGCCGGAGCGCCTGCGGGGGATCGCCCTGGCCGCCGATGAAGCGGGACTCGACGAACTGTGGTTGTGGGAGGACTGCTTCCGCGAGAGCGGCATCGCGAGCGCGGCTGCGGTTCTGGCGTGGACGAAGCGGCTGCGGGTCGGCATCGGGCTGCTGCCTGTGCCGCTCCGCAATGTCGCACTGACCGCGATGGAGGCCGCGACGCTGCATCGCATGTTCCCGCAGCGGGTCACGCTCGGGGTCGGTCACGGAGTGCTGGACTGGATGGCGCAGGTGGGGGCGCGAGTGGAGTCTCCCGTCACGTTGTTGCGGGAGTATCTGGACGCTTTGCGCGCGCTGCTGAACGGCGAGTTGGTCACGGTGAGCGGACGGTACGTCGTCCTTGACCGGGTCGCCCTCGACTGGCCGCCGCAGCCGGCGCCGCTGGTGTACGCCGGGGCCTCTGGGCCACGCTCGCTACGGCTCACCGGTCAGCACGCCGATGGGACGATCGTGCACGGCGGGATCTCGCCCGACCGCCTGCGGGAGATGATCAAACTGATTGACGAGGGTCGGGTCGCCGGTCAGCGCACCAAACCGCGACGCATCGTCAGCTATGTGCACGCGGCGATCGGCCCGACCGCAGCCGAGCGGCTCGAAACCGAGCGCAGGCGATGGGGATACCCGACCATGGGTGACCTCGCCGCGACGGGCGACGCCTCGGCGGTCGCCGAGGCTGTCTGGCGGTGGGCCGGGGCCGGGGCGGACACCGTCGTGCTCCAGCCCACCCCGGACGACCCGGACCCGGAGGGTTTCGTGCGGTTCGTCGCCGGCCAGGTTCAACCGCTCCTGCGGTGACCCTGAGCCGACGTGATGGCCAGTCAGTCGCGTCTCCCGGTCGACCTGGCGAGCACGTAGTCGTAACGTTCGCCGGGGTTGAGTCCGGCGTAGGGCGGGATGTCCGAGCGCCGCTCGTAGCGCTCCATCGAGACCAGGAACGCGACGAGATACCCGACCGTCAGCGCCAGGAACGCCGCCGACCAGGCGGCGATCGCCACGTACTCGCCGCGGGCCAGTCGAATGATGGCCAGCGCGAGTGCGGCGCAACTGACTGCGGCGTACAGGCGGTAGGCGACCTTCAGCCGGTTGCCGGCAGCCCGGCTGGCCTGCTTCTCGGTGACCTCGAAGGCTTGCTCCGCCCGGAACAGGGCGCCCAGGCCCGCGAGCATCGGCATGGTGTCCGCGATCCCGAACACCTCGCTGTGCAGCAGATGGTAGTGCCCGCGCCCAAACTGGACGATGATCCATTGTGACAACACCATGAGCCCCAGGAAGGCGAAGCCGTACCGCGCGTACGAGCCTTCGACCGGGGCAAGGCCGGTCACCAGCGCCGCGATCGGGGTCACCAGGTAGAGCACCCGGTTGGCGCCTTGGAGATGGGCGACCATTGCGCTGAGGTAGTTTGTCCGCTGAGACAGGGTGAGACCGCGAATGCGCAGCGGTGAATCCGGGTGGCAGAACAGCAGCCGGATGCTTCCGACAGCCCAGCGGCGGCGGGTCCGGTAGTACTCCCGCAGATTCTCCACCTCCAGCCCATAGGCCAGGGGGGTGCGCAGGTACACCGATCTCCAGCTCTTGGCGTGCAGCCGGAGCGAGGTGTGGATGTCCTCGGTCGGGGTGTCCGTGGCGAACCCGTTGACGGAGTCCAGCGCCGACCGCCGCAGCATCGCGGAGGTTCCGGTGTAGATGGCGCTGTTGGTGTGGTTCTTCGCCGGCTGCACCCCGCCGTAGAACATCTCCTGCTCGTGCCAGGCACCCCGCTGGCCACGCCGGGAACGGAAGGTGAAGGACTCGGTGTTGTAGAACGACTGGGGGGATTGCACAAATCCGACATCCGGGTCGTCGAAGTAGCCCAGGGTCCGCTCGACGAACTCCGGCAGCGGGATGTGGTCGGCGTCGAGCGTGATGACGAACTCGGCATCGGTCTCCCGAAGGCCATGATTCAGATTCCCGGCCTTCGCCCCCTCGTTCCTGGCTCTCGAAACATAGTTCACGCCGTGGCGTGCGGCCATTGCCCGCACCTCGTCGCGGACTCCGTCGTCCAGGACGAGAACGTCTCTGACACCACGTACCTTGGCCGCCCCGATCACGGTTGGTTCGAGGATCGACAATGGCTCGTTACAGGTTGGTATCAGAATATCAACAGTTGTCGACGGAATAGTAACGACTCTGGGTATTGGACGCGCAGTCCGCTTGAGTAACAACACAAACAGAACCGATGTGGTCAGGCCAAACATCTCCGCGATCCAGGCCAGCGGTCCGAACCAGACTCCCCAGTTCACAACGACTGTTCGCCAGATGGCGTACAACGCCGCCAGCGCGACAAATGTCACAAGCAGCGGCCAGAAATAGGCAGGATCAGGATCGTTGACCTGCTGGACCCGGTAGCCGGGGTCGACCACCTCCCGCTTCCTGAACATCAATTGATTCTTCGCGTGGCTTCCCAGGCGTGGTCGCACGGCAAGCTGGTGATGAGACATGTGTCCCCCAACGCAATACAGGCGCGATTGATGGGCTTTGACCTGGACGCTAGCACGGGAATGTGAAGCGCCTGCAACCCAGTGGCCCGCTTCACATTGATTCATGTGAGTATGTCAGATCTCGTAGTACAGTGACACATCACACGCCCAGACCCGCGATGGTCGCCTTCTCGCAGCTCAGCAACAGAGTCCGAACGGGAATGCGACATATTCGCGCCTTGACACCCCTGGAGTTCCATGGTCAGTCTGAAGGAGGTTTGGAAACGCTTCAACGGCGGCATCACAGCAATTCTGAATCATCCATGAATAGCACGTAATAATTCCGAGACGGGCTCTGAACATCTTACAGACTTGACCAGGAGCATGCATGATCAGTGATCGCGCTTGCCTCAGCTGGCCGCGGCACGATCGGCCGCCGCCCAACATCAGGGGGACAACACCGTGATTCCGTCCGTCGAACTGAAAGCCGGGACAGATTTTGCGAAATATGTGGGACGAGGAGTTCACCTCCATGTCGACGGGACGCAATATATCGATTGCGCTTCCGGCACATTCAACCTCTCCCTTGGATACTCAGCCGGCGAGGTGATTGCCGCGCTTCACGAACAACTCGACCGGTGCAGTCATCTCTCCTCGGATTTCACCAAAAGCAAATCAGCCGATATCTTCACATTACTACACGAATTCCTGCCGCCGCAGATAGGGGCCTTCTGGTTCCGTGACATCACCGGTTCCACCGCCAACGAGTGTGCGATCAGAATCGCCCAGAAGGCCACAGGGAAGAGCGACATCCTCTCCCTCTTCCTCTCGCACCACGGTCAGACCGTCGGCTCGACCGGCGTCTCGGGAAACGCGTTCCGGCAGCGGAGCTTCTCCCTCCCGTTCCTCGGTTCGGTCAAGATCCCCGCACCTGACTGCGCCAACTGCTTCTACGCGCAGACGCCGGACCACTGCGGCATGCTGTGCGCCCGGCGGCTGGAGGACTTCGTGGAGTACGCCTCCAGCGGGCAGGTGGCGGCCCTGATCATTGAACCGGTGCTCGGCAACGGCGGCAATATCGTGCCCCCTCGGGACTACTTCCGAGTTCTCCGCGCCACCTGCGATGACGTCGGGATTCTCATCATCGCCGACGAGGTGCAGACGGGCTTCGGCCGGACCGGGTCGTTCTTCGCGTCCACCGGGTTCGCCAAGGACCTCAAACCCGACATCATCACCTTCGCCAAGGGGGCGGGCGGGATCGGCATCCCGGTCGCCGGCGTCCTGATGCGGCCTGACCTCGACGTACTTGAGCCCTGGGAGCACTCGACCACCTCAGGAGCCAACCCGCTGTCGCTGGTGGCACTGGAACAGACCGTGCGGTACATCAAGCGGCACGGCGTGCTCGACCACGTCGAGGCAGTCGCGGCCCCGCTACTCCGGGGCCTGGCAGACCTGGCAAACCGCTACCCGTGCGTGACCAACGTCCGGGGCGTCGGCCTCATGCAGGCGTTTGACCTGCCGACCAGCATCGACGTCGCCATGTTCCTCACCATGGCGAAGCGGCAGGGACTCATCCTGCGGGGCAGCCGGTACGGCTTCGGTCGCGCCATCAAGGTCAGACCGCCACTGATCATCTCGGCGAGCGAGGTCAACGACCTGCTCGCGCGGCTGGACCACGCCCTCTACGACTTCGAACGGGAGACCTGTAGATCATGAAAGCCCTCAAGTTCCATGGTGCGTGGGACCTCACGCTGACCGACCTGCTGGACCTGGAACCGGTCGGGGACGACGATGTCGTGGTCGAGGTGCGGTACTGCGGGATCTGCGGAACCGATCTGGGCATCGTCACCGGGAGCTACCCCGTGGCCGTAAGCGGGGTGACGCTCGGTCATGAGGCCACCGGACTGGTCGCGGCGACCGGTCCCGGCGTGACCAGCGTGCGGGTCGGCGACCGCGTCGTCATCGACCCGACCCCCTACTGCGGACGCTGCCGGATGTGCCAGACCGGACGAATCAACCACTGCGTCAACAAGCACGGCACCGAAAGCGGGGTGAGCTACGACGGAGCCTTCGCCGACCGGTACCGGACCACCTCGGCGTTCGTGCACCCCGTGCCGGACCACATCCCGCTGCGCGCCGCGGCCCTCACCGAACCACTCAGCTGCGTCATCTCCGGAGTCCGCAAGATCCGGCCACCGTCCCTCGCGGCCAACACCTACGTGTTCGGCGCCGGGCCGCTCGGCCTGCTGTATGCGTGGGCGCTGTCGCTCACCGGCCTCACCCCGGCCGTAGTCGAGTGCTCGGCCGCCCGCCTGGCCTTCGCGCACGATCGCCTGCCTGCGCGGGCGGGCTGCTACCCCTCGCTCGCCGAGGCGAGGGCGAGGCACTTCAACGACCCCCAGGCCTCCCTGGATGTCGTCGTCGACACCACCTCAGTCCTGCTCGAACCGCTGCTGCCCGAACTGGCGTGCGGTGGCACGTTCCTGTCGATCGGACTGAAGCGGCACCTCGCCTCGATCGACCCGATGCTGATCGCCGACCGCAGCCTGTCCGTCATCGGATCGATCGACTCCACCCACGGCTCGTTCGCCGAAGCCCTGCACCTCATCACTTCCGGGCTGGTCCCGGCACATCGCCTGGTGAGCCATGTCATGCCACTCGCCGACTACCGCAAGGGATTCGAGGCCCTGGGATGCGAACTCGACCACCGGCGCATGACGCCCTCCCGGGAGGCCAGCTGCAAGGTCCTGCTGACCCCGGACGCCGCCGGGAACACCCAGTGAGCACCCCGAGGTTCAGCATCGTCATCCCCTACCGGGACCGACTCGACAACCTGCGGCTCGCCCTGGAATCCCTGACAGCGCAGACCGTCGAACCGCGGACATTCGAGATCGTCATTGGTGCGATGGAGGACACCACCCGGTATCTCGACCTCTGTCGCGAGTTCGCTGACCGGCTCACCCTCGTCTCGGTGTCCTCGACCCGCCGGTGGCAGGTCGGTCAGGCCAGGAATCTGGCCATCCGGCAGGCCACCGGCGACATCCTGATCCTGATGGATGTCGACATGGTGCTGCCCAGCCGATGCCTGGAGCACCTGGAGGCCTGTCACTTCGGATTCGGGCAGCGGGTGTGCGTGATCGGCCAGATGATCGACTACGACAACAACACCGTCGATGTCACCGAGGTCGACGCCAAGCCGTACGCGTACTACCGCGACCTGCTCGCCGAACTCGAAGCCGGAACCGGAACCGGAACCGGAACCGGAACCGACGGGCGCCTCGGCGACCTGGATCCTCGGGGCTCAGCGCGCCACGTCATCCCGTGGACGTTCGCGTGGACCGCGCTGATCGCCCTCCCCCGCGATCTGGTGGTCGCCCATGACCTGACCTTCGACCCCGGCTTCCACGGCTACGGGATCGAGGACCTTGAATGGGGATACCGCGTCTGCCGCACTGGCACCCCGATCGTGCTGGGCCGGGAGTTCTTCGGGGTGCACCTGCCCCATCTGCGCGACGTCGCGGCGAACAGGCGCACCGAGACGCCCAACTACCGGTACTTCCTCAGCAAGTGGCCGGGGCTGGACGTCGAGCTGGCCTGCGCCCTCGGCGACTTCGAAGCCAACGCGGCGTACCAGGACTACCGCCGGGAGATCGAACGGGTGGCCGGCGGTCCCGGCTGCTCCCTCGGGGTGGTCCACTCCGTCATCCACGGGCAGAGCCACCTCTCCCTCGGCGTGCCGCTCCCCGCAGGCTCGCGGCCCGAGGCCGTGGCCAGCAATGCCCCGTTCGACCAGGGCAGCCTGACCGAGGTGTTGCCGATCGCGGGAGTCGCGTTGCCATACGACGACGCCGGGGTGCATCACTGCCTGGTCCTGCCCACGGTCACACGGCTTCCCGCCCGGTACCGGGATCTCGTATTCGCCGAGGCCCGCCGGGTTTCGGCAACCCCGGTGTCACTGCCCGAGACGGGAGCCTGACCGATGACCGGACCTGCGGCCGATGAACAGCACACTCCACGCGGGCCGGGTGCCCCGGGGCAGTCGTTGCCCGACCTGCTCGCCATCGCGGTCCGGGCCGCCCGCCTGGGCGGGCAGACCCTGCTGCGGCACACGACGACGACGCTGATCGGGCACAAGTCGTCCGAGACCGACCCGGTCACGACCGCCGATCTTGCCAGCCAGTCGGCGATCGCGACGCTGCTCGCCGAGCTCCGCCCCGAGGATGGGCTGCTCGGAGAGGAGGAGGATGAACGCGCAGGCAGCACCGGGCTGCGCTGGGTCGTTGACCCTCTCGACGGCACCACCAACTTCCTGTATGGACTGCCCTGTTTCGCGGTGAGTGTCGCCTGCCAGCGCTCGGCGACGCCCACGCGGGACCCGGGGCGGGCGGACTGGCAGACCCTCGTCGGAGCCGTGAACGACCCGAGACGAGGAGAGATCTTCACGGCGGCTCTCAGTGCCGGGGCACGGCTCAACGGTAGGCCGATCGCCGTCAACGACCCCGTCCCCCTGGCCACGGCCCTGATCGCGACAGGCTTCGCGTACGGCGCGAGAGCTCGGGCCAAGCAGGCGGCAACGGTCAGTGCGCTCCTGCCCATGGCCAGGGACATCCGCAGCCACGGCAGTGCGGCCCTCGACCTGTGTTGGCTGGCCGCGGGCCGCTGCGACGCCTACTACGAGGACGAGTTGGCACCCTGGGACTGGGCTGCGGGAGCACTGATCGCGCGGGAGGCCGGGGCGACCGTGTCGGCGCTGGGCACCGGCCTGCTGGCCGCCGGTCCGGCCCTGCATCCGCGACTCGCGGCGACCGTCAGCGTGACTCGACGGTCTGGTTGGTGCCGCTGTCAGTCCCAGTGATGGGGGCAGGGCCGCTTCCCGCGCCGGGACGGTCCGTCGTCGTAGCCGCGAGGCTGATCGGGGCGTCCGATCCGCAGTTCCTGCCCCAGCGCAGGCTGCTCAATGAGGATCCGGCGAGCCTGCTCGCGTTGCCACAGCGCTCGCTGAGCTTGGACGATCGCGGGATCCTGCGGCACCGGGAACCCGCGCGGGGTCGGATACCCGGGGTACCGAGCTTGAAAGGCTTGGTTACCAACCGTAACGACTGCGAGCTTGTCATCAGTTGTCAGGAACTGGCATTGAGCAGCGGAAAGACCATAGATCGACAGTCGCCCCTTGTCACTCGTCGTCGTCCGTTGGACAGGGTTTTCGGGGGGTAAACGGGGGGTGCCGAAGTGCTCGTGTCTGGCCGATACAGATATTTCCAGATGCATACCCGCAGGCCACACGGGGCAGCGGCCCAAATCCTGATCTCGTATCGTTGCTCGCCACGTGCGACACCGACGATGAGGGCACAGCATGGAGATCGACATACCATGGGTGCGGTCACTGGCCGCGAAGCCCCGGCAGGACAGCGACGATCTCCGCGGGAGCATCGGCACCGCCTCCGCCGCCAGCGAGGAGGCGATCGACCGGCACGCCGGCCTGATGTCGGCCACGGCCCTGGAGAAGTGTTCACTGCGATGGTGCGATCGCGGGCGGGCACTGCTGGGTGACATCGCCCAGGCTGGCAACGGCCTGGACACCGCAGCCAACGACTAC
>JAFGOK010000242.1 GCA_016926535.1 Micromonosporaceae bacterium
GCACCAGACTGGTGGATGAGGCGATCTAGTGAGCAGCACGTTCGGTGGTTTGTCAACGGCCCTGTCGTCGCTGTATGCCCAGCGCCGGGGCTTGGAAGTGACGGCGCAGAACGTCGCGAACGTCAACACCGAGGGGTACAACCGGCAGCGCGTCGGACTGGCCTCGGTCGGGGCTCCGATCCAGCCCGCCCTGTTCGCCGTCGGCGACCCGGCGGCGGGCGGGGTCAGGGTCAATGAGGTCAAGCGGCTGCGGGACGAGTTCCTGGAGTCCCGGGCCCAGGGCGAGCATGCGACCAGCAAGTACCTGGACGGGGTAGAGCAGATCTACTCGAAGATCGAGCAGATCATCAACGAGCCGAGCGACATTGGGCTGCAATCGCAGATGTCGGAGTTCTGGTCGGCCTGGGAAAACCTCTCCAACGAGCCGGGGGACATCGCGGCCAGGGCGGAGCTGCTTCAGCGGGGAGTGACCCTTACCGACTCCCTCGGCACCTCTTACAGCAACATTGCCTCGTTGTGGGAGGCCAGCCGGGCCGAGTTCGACGCCCATGTCGAGGACATCAACACCACGGCGAGGAACATCGCCGAGCTGAACGAGGCGATCATCCGGGCACACCAGTCCGGGGTCGCCGGCAACGAACTGCGCGACCGCAGGGATCTGCTGGTGCTGCACCTCAGCGAGGTGGCCGGAGCGATCTCGCGACCTGCGGACTATGGCTCGGTCGACGTGACGATCAACGGATCCTCGCTGGTCAACGGCGCGCATGCGCGGCAGCTGGTCGCGGTCGGGGCGACCCAGCTCGCTGAGCAGGGCACGGACCCGGTCGGGATCCGGTGGGCGGACAATGGGGCAGGCATGACGGTCACAACCGGCAGCCTCGCCGCGGCCTACACGACGCTCAACTCCATGCTGCCGACCATGACCGGGCAACTCGACAACGTCGCCTCAGTGCTGGCGACGACCGTCAACGCGCAGCATCGCCTGGGGTACGACCTCAACGGCGCCGCTGGCGGCGATTTTTTCACCGGGACGACGGCCCAGACCATCGGTCTCACCTTCACAGACACCAACCTGATCGCCGCTGCCTCGATCGCCGGGACGAGCCTGGACGGCAACAACGCCTCGGCCATCTTCGGGATCTCCACCACCGTGACCGGGCCTGACGCGACGTACCAGAAGCTGATCGTTGATCTCGGTATCGCCTCGCAGAGCACGACCCAGCGCGCGTCGATCCAGACCGCGATCGTCGCGGACGCGGACTCCGCACGGCTGGCGCAGTCCGGAGTGAGCCTGGACGAGGAGATGACCAACCTGATGGCCTACCAGAGGGCCTACGAGGCAGCATCCAAGGTCATCAGCACCCTGGACTCGGTCCTTGAGACACTGATCACCGGCTTGAAGAGGTAGCGATGTGCCCGATGCGAGTCACGGAGTGGTCGATCGCCTCGACTGTGATCAACAACTTGCAGGACAATATCCGGCGAATCGGCCTATACCAGGAGCAGCTGTCCAGCGGCAAGCTGATTTCCAAGCCCTCGGATAACCCCGGTGGCGCGGCAGCGGCCATGCAGTCCCGCACCGATATCCGGCGGCAGCAGCAGTACTCCAGCAACTGTACCGACGGCGCCGGCTGGCTCGGGACGATCGACACGACCCTCACCAGTGTCGTTGAGCAGGTCATCCGGGTCAGGAACCTCGCGCTCCAGGGCCTGAACACCGGGGCCTCTGGGGTCGACACCCGCGAGGCCCTCGCCATGGAGATCGAAGACGTCCGGGACGCGCTCATCGGCCTGGCCAATACCACCTACCGGGACCGGCCGGTGTTCGGCGGGACGACGACCGGGGCGGTGGCGTACCAGCCAGACGGGACCTTCGCCGGCGATACGGGCACGGTCCTGCGCACCATCGCGGACAACACCAAGGTCCGGGTGGATGTCAGCGGCGAGGTCGCCTTCGGGACCGGGGCGGACCAGCTGTTCACCGTTCTGGAGGCCCTGGCGACAGCGGTGCGGAGCGCCCCCGAGACGATTAACCTGGATAGTGTCGACCATTCGCTCCAGTTGCTGCGTACGGCGCAGTCCAACGTCGGGGCGCGGTACAACCAGGTGACGAATGCCCAGCAGACAGCCGATGACCGGGTCCTCGACCTTCGGTCACAGCTGTCAAACATCGAGGATATCGACCTGCCGAAGACCATCACGGACCTAAAACTGCGGCAGACGGCCTACGAAGCGGCATTGGCTGCGGCGGCGAAGGTCGTGCAGCCGTCCCTGGTGGATTTCCTCAGTTGAGCTCGAAACGTTCGAAACGTCTGAAACGTTCGGGGCGGTCGAAACATCGTCCCGAACGGCACGAGTTGAGAGGGACCATGACCGCCGCGATCCTGTCCGATCCAGAAGCCGGCACGCTTCCGGTCATCGATTTCGTCGCTCCCCTGCCCGGGTTCCCTGAGGACCTGCGCTTTGTGCTAGTCCAGGTGCACGAGGAAGGTCTGCTGTATGCCCTGACCTCGCTGGACTCCGAAGGGCTCCGCTTCCTCGTCGCCCCGCCGGCGCCGTTCTTCCCGGACTACGCGCCGGAGGTGGACGAGGAGACCCTGGCGGCCCTCGGCACGGCCGATCCTGCGGATCTGCTGACCCTGCTCGTGATCTCGGCGGGAGAGTCAGCCAGGGAGGCGACGGCGAACCTCCTCGCGCCCATCGTGTTCGACCAGTCGACCCGGCGGGCCACCCAACTGGTCCTGGCCGGCAGCGGCCTGCCCGTCCGGGAGCCACTGCTGGTACCGCGTGCGTGAGCTGCTGGTGCCGACCAGGTGAGCGGGTGCGGATGCTGCTCGGCTGGGTCGTCGCGGGGCGGCTGATGGGCAGGTGGGCTAGTCCCGCATACTGTGTAATGAATTACGGTATTATTCGCGTATTGCCGAACAGTGGGGAGCTGGTAGTGCTTGTCCTCACC
>JAFGOK010000031.1 GCA_016926535.1 Micromonosporaceae bacterium
CAACGCCGGTTCGGAGAACGCCCGCGAGTTCGCTGGCGACACCAGCTGGACCGACTACAGCCTCCAGGCCAGGGTGAAGCCGACCTCGTTTGGCTCGGGCGGCACTGTCGGCATCGATGCGCGGGTGCAGGGCTCCACCAAGTTCTACCGGCTGGCACTGTTGCCAGCGGGCGTGCAGTTGCAGTCAGTCAGCGGTAGCTCCGTCACGGTACTGGGCAACTCGACTCAGACGGTGTCGACCGGCGACTGGTACACCCTGCGCCTGGACGTCAGCGGCAGCACAATCACCGGCTACGTCAACGGTGCCCAGGTCGGCTCCGGCAGCAACAGCACCTACAGCAAGGGCCGGATCGGGCTGCAGACCCTCTACGCCGCAGCCTCATTCGACGAGGTCACGGTGAGCTCCGGCGGGTCGGCCCCGACGCCGAGCGCCAGCGCGACCTCGGCGGCTGCCTCGGCCTCGGCTTCGGCCTCTGCGACCCCGTCCTCGCCAGCAGCCTCAGCCAGCGCTTCATCGTCACCGACGAGCGGTGCGGTGTACGTCTCGCCGAGCGGCAGTGATAGTGCCGCCGGGACCGCCTCTGCCCCCACGACGCTCACCGCGGCACTGACGAAGATCGCTGCCGGCGGGACCATCTACCTGCGTGGCGGGACCTACAAGTACTCGACGACGATCACCATCGCGCCGGGCAATGACGGCACGTCCAGCGCCCGCAAGACGCTGTCCGCCTACCCCGGGGAGACTCCGGTTCTGGACTTCTCGGCCATGGCCGAGAACTCCGCCAACCGGGGCCTGGCTGTCAATGCGGACTACTGGCGGGTTGCCGGCATCGTCGTTGAGTACGCCGGTGACAACGGGATTTTCGTCGGGGGCAGCAACAACATCATCGAGCGGACGATCACCCGCTACAACCACGACTCGGGGCTGCAGATCTCCCGGATCGCTTCTGACACCCCGCAGGCCCAGTGGCCAGCCAACAACCTCATCCTGAGCGCGGAGTCGCACGACAACGCCGACTCGGACGGTGAGGACGCCGACGGCTTCGCAGCGAAGCTGACGGTTGGCACCGGCAACGTCTTCCGCTACTGCGTTTCTCACAACAACATCGATGACGGCTGGGACCTCTACACCAAGTCGGAAACTGGCGCCATCGGCCCTGTGACCATCGAGAACTCCCTGGCCTACAACAACGGCACCCTCACCAACGGCACCGTCAACACCAACGGTGACCGTAACGGCTACAAGCTGGGGGGCGAGGACATTCCGGTCAACAACATTGTCAAGAACAGCATCGCCTACAAGAACGGCAAGCACGGGTTCACCTACAACAGCAACCCCGGCACCATGACGATTTCCGGCAATGTCAGCATCGACAACGCGCAGCGCAACTTCTCGTTCGACGAGGGCACCTCGGTGTTCAGGAGCAACACGTCCTGCCGGTTCAACGTCAGCGGGTCGAACGACAAGACCGTTGGTGACGCCGACAGCTCCAACCAGTTCTGGACGGGGAGCAACGGATCCCGGTGCTCCTCCTACAGCGGCACCATGAAGTGGTCCTTCGCCTCCGACGGCACCCTTGCGGTGACCTTCGGATAGGCAGCCCGGCCGGATCGTAAGACTCCGCCGCCGGACGTCGTGCCCCAGCCAGCGTCCCCGCCCAACCATGCCGTGGCCCCGGCGGGCTCGTGAGCTGTCTGGTGGGACAGCGTCTCGGGTGCTGACCCGGAGCCGGGGTGTCAACTCCGGGTCAGCGAACTTGGCCGGTCAGCCGGTTCCTCCGGCTGGCCGGCCAGGCCGTCAGCCACGTCATCAGCCACGTCGTCGGGCGCGCTCTGGTCCACCGTAGCCGGCCTGCCTGGTTTCCACAGTCGTATGGGGCGTTGTCCCATCAAGTAGCGATTTTTCCAGTGCCCGCGCCGCTGATCACCATGGATTTCACGGTATCGCCGGGATCGGCGGTGTACCCGTACGGAATACTGGCGACCTTGCCCCTGGTCTGGATCGCGCCGGAGTCGATGAGGGCATTGTCCCGGGACACCAGGTTGCCGGCCGGAGAGGATCCCTCCCCAAGATGGGTTGGCTCGGCGATGTGCTCGAAGACATTGCCTTCGAGCAGGACGCCGCCGTCGCAGGTCGTCGCGATACCGTAGCTCTCATCGACCGCGGTCGAGACCGTGTAGTAGTTGTTGAACACGTGGACCGGGTTGCCGAAACGCACTCGCGGGTTCTGCTGGGCGCAATCACTGAACATGTTGTGGTGGAAGGTGACCCGCAGATGCCCGACGTCCTCTTCGGCGTTGTTGTCGCTGTGGCCGACCAGCGAGCATCTGGCATGGTCGTGGAAGGCGTTCCAGGACACGGTGATGTAGTCCGCGCCGTGGGATATGTCCAGCAGACCGTCGTAGTAGTCGTTGTCGTGGGTCGTGTCGCTGGACAGATCGTTGTGGTCGATCCAGATTCGGGTGGAATTGTCGATGTGCACGGCGTCGCCATTGCCGTTGCCTGATTTGACTCTGGCGATGTTCATGTTGCGGACGATGACGTTGCTGGTGTTCCTGAGGTTCAGGCCGCAACCGGTGAGGCCAGCGCCGACGCCGACGCCGAGAATGGTCTTGTTTCCGGCGATGCGGACGTCATCGGAGCAGGTGAAGTTGCCGTTGACCCGGATGATCAAGGTGGAGCTGGACTTGGCCTGGGCGGTCAGGTCGTCCAGCGTTGTGACGGTGACTGTCTGGCCGCCGGTGCCGCCGCTGGTGCGACCGCCGGTGCCGCCGTCGTAGGCCGCCCAGCCAATCAGGCCAAAGCCGCCCGCCGGCTGGCGGGCAGGTGATGCCGAGGGCGTTGGCCCGGACGGCGTGCCACCGGTTGCGGCCGCTCCGGCTGGCGGCGTGGCGACGGTCGAGGTCGGGCGGACCGCCATCTGCTGCTCCGGCGAGATGGGGGAGTGGTAGACCGTGTAGGCGAACCCACCACCGGTTGCCACCGCCGCCATCGCGGTCACCGCCGCGACCTTCTTGGATAGCAGGTTCTGAAGAGCGGTCCAGATCGGTGCTGAGCCGCCGGCGGTATGGGTGCCGACCGCCAGTCCGGCGGCGACCGGCACAGGGGCAAGCCCCAGCAGCAGCTTTTCCGGGGCGACCAGCCCGGTTCGGTGTCGCTGGCAGTGGCGGCAGTCGCGCACATGCCGGGTCAGGCGCTTGCGCCAGACCGGCTCTGCCCGCCCGTCCCAGTCGCGGGTGAGGGAGGACAACTCCGGGCAGCGAGGCGAGGCGTGCAACGCCCGAACAACCGCCCGCGCAGCCTCCAACTGGGCCTTCATGCGCTGGAGCCGGACACCGGCGTGCTTCGGGCTCACGGCTAGAGCCGCTGCCACCTCGGCACGGCTTAACTCGCCGGTTGCCTCCTGCCACCACAGACCCAGCAGCCGGCGATCGTCATCGTCCAGCCAGCGTGCCGCCTCGGCTAGTTCCCTGCGCTGGCCGGTGAGCATCAGTTCGGTGACTGTCCGCTCGGCGAAGTCGCCGCAGGGATCGGGGAGATCTGACGGAACCTCCTGGCGGCGGAGCAGCAGCCGTTTCAGGCTCCGCTGGCGCATCTGAACCTGGCGATAGGCGATCGTGACGAGCCAGGAGCGGAACCGTTCGGGGTCGCGCAGCCCCGGCAGGTGCCGGATTGCCTGAATCATCGTCTCCTGGACGAGATCATCAGCGTCGGCATGCCCGTTGAGTGCTCGACCGATGATGTTGTAGATCAGGGACAGATGTGCCGAGATCAACTCGGTGAGTGCTGCCTCGTCGCCTGCTTGGGCTGCGACGACCAGAGCAGTGACCTCGCGGGCGGCGGTATTGACTCCACGTTCCGTCACTGCCGTGCGTCCTCTCGACCTGCCCCCGCGCTTGCCGGCGTATTCGCCCCCGCGCTTGCCGCCACGATAGGTGGCCGGCCGGTGGCATCCGCCGGACCAGCGGGCACACCTTCCCCCGCCAGCGGCCAGTTCGAGTCTGGACCTTTCGGCGGTCAGCGAGATTGGCACTGGTGGGGGGCAGGATGACGCAGGTGACGGCAGCTGAGAATCTTACCGGAACGCCGGTCAACATCAACCAGTGTCACTGAACGAATGTCGTCGCCCAGTGGTTGGTCAAAGCATTCGAATGCAGTATGTACCAATACAGGAAATGACAAACAGCGCGACAAGCAGCAACAGCCATCGGTCGGTCCTGTCTCGGGACGCATCGGTGGTCGCCCGCGCGACGATTCCGGTGACCAGGCCGCACAGCACGAGGCCGCATGCCTTGTCCTGGGAGTCGTGCCACGGGCAGAAGAGGGGATAGACCCCCAGGATGCCGAACCAGAACCCGATCCAGATCGGTGCCCGGCGAATGTGTTCCCAGCTCATGGCATCCTCCCTGGCGGCTTGCCCCTGCCATCAACCTGATTTCAGCGTGACATGATCCATACCCGTTCTGCAATTCCCAGTTCGTGACAACGATTCATCCATCTTCTGTAGACTGCATATCTGGCTTCAGGAGGTGTCATAAGGAGGTGGTTGACCCGGACTGCAATTCCCGTATTGTGATGTCAAGTCGTGCAGCTTGAGGCTGCGTGCGAGGAGGGGGGAGCATCATGGCCCCAGTGCCGACCATCCGGCAGCGGCGCCTGGCAGCAGAGCTCAAGCGCCTTCGCGAAGCCTCGGGTCTCACCCTCGAACAGGTCGCCGACCAGATCGGGATCTCCAGATCGTCACTGTCCCGTGTGGAGAACGCCCTCGTCGGAGCGAAACTCCCTGTCGTCAAGGCTTTGCTGCAACTCTATGGAGTCCAGCAGGGGCAGATGGACGCGCTGATCCAGTTGACG
>JAFGOK010000243.1 GCA_016926535.1 Micromonosporaceae bacterium
GGATCTGGTCGCCGCGCGGACCAGGTTCGAGGCCGCGATCACCGACCACCGGCGCCGCGAGGCGGAACGACTACGGGCTTTGGGCGCCGCACGTGTCGAGCATCAACTTGACTGCCAGGCCAGGGGCTCCACGGGTCGGCGGTCAACCGGAAGATGCGGTAGAACCTCACAGAGCGCGGCCTCCACCGCGTCAATGCCGCCGACGATCCCGCGGACGGCGAAGGCGAACGTGCTGGTCGGGGAAGCGAAGCCGGCCGCGATCTGCTCGGTCTCCCGCCGTGCCCGCGTCGGAACGCCCCGCACCGACGTACCTCCCTCGTTGAGGTGGAGCCACACGTACCACTCGGGAAAGGTGGCTGCAACACGCTGCGGGGCAGAGCAGCCTCCAGCAGCACGATCCTGTCGATCGCGGCGACGGGGACCGTGGCACGCCAGCTGGCGTGGCTGATGACGAGACCCGCCGGGGCGATCCGAAGTGCCCGCCGGGCAGGGTGTGACGGTGACCAATCGGGGCGAGGCGGCGGGATCGGCCACCGGTGTCCGTGGGACCCTCACGGGTATGAGTGGCAAGAGCCGTCGGCGCAGCAGCCGCGCCGGGACGACCTCAACACAGCGATCGGCGCGCGGCGCGTCCCGCCAGCGACTGCGCCTGCCAGGCCTGCGTGAGGTGTACGACGCGGTGCTCGCCGCCTGCGCCGAGTTGTCATCGACCGCTGACGCGCTGGACGCCGAACTGTGGCTGGCCGCGAACGTGTGCGCCATGCGGGCGAGCGCACCCGACAGCACGGCGTTTCAGCTGGCGATGCTCGACCTGGTCGACGAGGCTGAACGCGACGGGCGTGACCAGTGCCTGCTCCTGCTGCGGGTGATGGCCGCAGTCGGCCCGCACGGACTGCGCGAGCCGGTCACCCGCGCGGCCGAGCGGTTGATCCACCGGGTCCGGCGGGGCGATGACGGCCTGGCGTTGTTGCCGGGCTGGGTCGAACGGCTCGGTCAGGTCACCCCTGCGGGTGACTGCTGCGTGTGGACCGACGTGTTCGGCGAGTTCGCCCAGGTGTACTGCGAGTACCTGCACGCCGACGGCGGGCGCCGCCACGGGCTGCTGTTCACCATCGACCTGGCGTTCCACGGGACCATCCACAGCGTCGACGTGGTCGTCGTGCCGAAGTACCTCGACCGGATGGTTCCCGACCTGCAACGCGCCGTCCGCCGTGACGGTGGCCGCCTCGAACGGGTCCCGCCCGCCGAGGCGGCCGGGCTGCTGCGGGCGGCGCTGGTCGCCGCCGCAGACCCGGGGCTGCCGCACCTGCGCACGGCAGGCCCCGACGACGCGTTGCACACGATCCTGCCATTGGCAGTGGCGCGGGTGACGGCGATGCCGGGGGGCGACGAACCCGCGCCATCGCGGGGGCAGGTCACCGCCGCGTGGCCGCCATCGCGGCGCCAGGGGCTCGTCGAGGAGTTCCTCGCGGCCCACCCGGACGGGTGGACCGATGCGGACATCGCCCGCAGGCTCGTCGCACGCATCGTCGACGCGAGCGTCGACACGCTCGGCTTCCCACCGGACCGGATCGGGCCCAACAGCGTCGGCCGCCTCCTCGGAGAGGTCGTCCCGTCCACGATCGCCATCCCGCAGTCGCTGCTGGCACAGGCGCAGCAGGTCGCCCGCACGTGGGTGCGGTGGCGCACCGACGCCCTGGACCTGCCCCGCGCCGCCCGCCGGGAGATGCGTCGGGCCGCGCTCTCCGCGCTGGCCGCGTTCCCGGACCTGTGTGATGACCGGCGACTCAACCCGACCGTGCCCTACCTCGCCGACACCCCCGCCGCCGGCACGGATGGCCCCGCGATGGCCGAAGTCCTGCGCCGGCGCAGTTTCGCGGTACCGCTGCCGGGCCAGCGCGGAGACGGCATGATCGAGCTGCCCGAGCCGGCCAACGGCCTACCAGCCGGGCAGACCCACGTCGACGACCTCGACGCCGCCGACCCCGCCCACCGGCAGCTGATCACCGCGATCGGGCAGACCGCGCACGGCACCGCAACCCGCCGCATCGACGCAGCCATCGCCGTGGTCGAGCAGTTGTGGGACGACCGGCCCGCCGCGGTGTGGCAGGCGGCCCAGCGGCTGTCGGCGACGGGACTGCCCCGACACCAGGTTCTCGACCGGCTCGCGGGCGCCTGGCAGCGCCACGGCCCGAACAGCCCTGGCGGCGGGCCGCTCCCGGACCCCACCGCCGGATGCACCGACACCTACACCGCCGCACTGCACACGCTGGGAACAGCCCCAGCGACACGACACTGATCCGGGACCACCCGCACAGCGGCGCGCAGGTTGCGGTCTTGCCGGGGTTGTCGGCCTGCGGTCCGCGTCCCCGCCAGATCCGTACGACCGCACGCTCGGCAACTGCCGGGAACTGCTGGCGTTGCGCGAGAACCAGGCTCTCTTCCCAGGCGGGCGTTGGCTACAGGCCGTCTACGGTGGCTGAGAAGCCAGGTCAACGCAGACTCGCGATGACCTCGTCGCTGATCGCATCTGATGCTGGGCCGAACTGGTCCACGAACTGGCTCGCTCTGGTGTCTCGACCCTCGACGACCTCCTCCTTGCCGCACAGCCGGTGAGTGGGTATGCGGCAACGACGGAGCGCCTCGCGTCGGTGTTCCGCTTGGTGATCCGGACGTGGGTCGCAGGATCACCAACGTCGTTGTCGACGCTGTCGGGTACCTGTGCGAAGTGGCTCTCGGCCCTGGCATCGCCGCTGTCGATGCCGGAAGGCCCGTTGAGGTAGAGCAGGATTGAGACCATGACCGTGATGAAGTTCGACGGCCCCCAGCGGCAACTGAA
>JAFGOK010000244.1 GCA_016926535.1 Micromonosporaceae bacterium
ATCGTCTTCAGCCGGGCGGTCTCCAGCGGCGGCAACGCCTTGGGGTCAAAGGCGAAGCTGACCGACGCGGAGGTCGTGACCGTCGCGGCGGGACTGGTCACCCCGATATCGACCACGATTACCCGCCCACTCAACGCAACAGGTACGACGGCACTCACCAGGATGGGAGCTGACATTTTGGACGTGAGCACCGCGACCGCCGGATCAAGGGCCTCCCTGGTCTCGGCCTTGGCGATGGCCCCACCGGACCCGGTCGCCAGCGTCTCAAGGTCCGCGACCTTCGCAGAGCCGTACACCAGCAGGTCGACCGGAGTCTGCTGGGCGGTGATCGCGGCGGTGACCTCGCCCAGCGTCGCGGCCGAGTCCTTTTCCGGCCCCCCGGCCAGCACCACGATCCTTCGCTCGGTCACCATCGAGCTGAACTGCTGAGTCGCCAGCAGAATCGCGTCGTTGAGCGAGTTGGAGCCACCCGCCGCCAGCGCTCCGGCCGCCGTCCGCACCGCCGCCCGGTCATAGGTCAGGTTGACCACCGACTTCGTTGCCCCGGACGAGGCGACCAGCCCGATGGCCACATCCTCCGACAGCGCGTTGACGTAGTCGAACAGGGCGACCTCTGCGGCAGCGAGGGGCGCCCCAGCCATGGTCTCGCTGGTGTCGAGCACGATGACCACCCCTCGGGCCGGCAATTCGGTGCGGTCCAGGGTTTTCGCGCTCTTGAACTCCGTCTCCAGGTTCTTGCCATCAGCGGTGACCGTGATGCCGCCAGGAGCGATCGCGGTGTGGTCCGGCAGACCCGGACCGGTGAGGATGAAGTCCAGCTTGCCCGGCTCAGTCGTGACATTGCTGACGACCAGGTCAGCTTCCCCCTCGGCCAGGGCCGGCGCGGAGTACAGGCCAAGCAGGCCGAGCACGGTTCCTGCGACGAGGGCAGAGCGGGCGAGGAGGTTCACGACCATCCACCTCCGTGCTGACCGCCGGAATGCGCGGGCTGCGGCCGGACCGGGGCGAAGATCTCCGGAGAGATCACGATGCCATGGTCCTCAAGTTCCCTGGTGAAGCTGGGCCGAATCCCCGTCGGGGTCAGCGTCCCGCGGAACCGGCCGCGCTCGTCGAGCCCGGCGCTGTAGTCGAAGGTGAACAGGTCCTGCATGGTCACCACGTCGCCCTCCATACCGGAGATCTCGGTGATGTGAGTGATTCGCCGGCTGCCGTCCTTGAGACGCGCGACCTGGATGATGAGATCGACCGCAGAGGCCACCTGCTCCCGGATCGCCCGGATCGGCAGATCCATCCCCGCCATCAGCACCATGGTCTCCAGCCGGGCGATGGAGTCCCGGGGGGTGTTGGCGTGGACCGTCGTCAGCGAACCGTCGTGACCGGTGTTCATCGCCTGGAGCATGTCCAGGGCTGCCCCGTCCCGGACCTCGCCGACGACGATGCGGTCCGGCCGCATCCGCAGCGCGTTGCGGACCAGTTCCCGGATACTGACCCCACCCCGGCCCTCACTGTTGGACGGGCGGGACTCCAACCGGACGATGTGCTCCTGGTGCAGCTGAAGCTCCGCCGCATCCTCGATGGTGACCACCCGCTCGTCCGAGGGGATGAAGCTGGAAAGGACGTTGAGGGTCGTGGTCTTCCCGGAGCCGGTCCCCCCGCTGACGACGATGTCCAGCCGCCCGCGGACACAGGCCCGCAACAGCTCCGCCACCGGCTTGGTCAGCGTGCCGAACGAGATCAGATCGGCGACGGTCAGCGGGTCCGCGGAGAACTTCCGGATCGTGAGGGTCGACCCGTCCAGGGCGATCGGCGGAATGACCGCGTTGACCCGGCTACCGTCGGGCAAGCGGGCGTCGACCATCGGACTCGCCTCGTCCACCCGCCGCCCGATGCGGGAGACGATCCGGTCGATGACCCGGCGCAGCTGCTGCTCGTCGGCGAACTCGGCGTCGACGAGCCCGAGCCGCCCACCCCGCTCAACGAAAATCTTGTTCGGCCCGTTGACCATGATCTCACTGACCTGCGGATCGCGGAGCAGGGGCTCGATCGGGCCATGGCCGAGGACCTCGTCGACGACCTCCTGCTGGACCCGCATCCGGTCGGCGCCGGACATCGGGGTCTCTTCCCTGGAGAGAAGCGTCTTGATCGTTTCCTGGACCTTGCGCTCGAGTTCCTCGTCTCCGCCGATCTCCCCATAGAGCTGCGGCCCGAGGATGTCCATCAGCGCGCGCTGGATCCGCTTGCGCACCTCGACCACTGGATCATGGCCCCGAGATGTCGCGGTCTTTCCCGACCGGTCCGGCTGGCCGCGCTCTGGTCGCCCCGACCGTGGTTCCGGCGCTCGCTCGCTCGGCCCCCGGTCACTCGCCCCCCGGTCGCTCGGCCCCCGGTCACTCGCCCCCCGGTCGCCCGGCCCCCGCTCCGGCGGAATCCGCTCGGTCGGCACCCGCACAGGCGGCGGCTGCGGTATCCGAACGGGCGGCGGCTGCGGTATCCGAACCGGCTCGACCGCCGGCGCCCGCGTCGGGACACCGCCGCCCGCGTCCTGCGGGGCGCGAGCGGGGTTCACCCTGTTCAGCCGATCGCTCAGTCCCATCTATCGTTACCTCCCGAGACGCAATGAGAATCCGCCCCGCCGGCGTCCGCCTGGGGCGTGCGACGCAACCTGGGGCGGTGGGGTCGGCCCAAGGCCGAGACCGACTTCGGCGATCTCCCTGATCGCCTTGCTCACCACATGAGTTGGGTCTTCAACCATGATCGGGACTCCCCGGTTGATGGAAACCGGGACGTCCCGCGTCGAGGGCACATGCCCCTGGATCGGCGCCCGCACGACGCGCTCGATGTCGCTCTGGGTCAGGCCGACCCTGGAATCCGCCCGGTTGAGCACGATGATCCGGCTCTCCTTCGAGTACTCGAGCAGATCAAACATGTCCAGCGTCAGCCGGAGGTTCTTCAGCGACGGGACATCCGGCGTCGCGATCAGGATGTAGTAGTCGGAGACGTCGAGTGCCGCCAGTACCTGATCGCTGAAAAACGGCGGGGTATCGACGACGATGAAGTCGAAGCACGCCCGCGCCAGTTCCAGGATCTCGGCGACGAGCTCGCGGCTGACCCGCTCCCCCTCTGCCGGTCCCGCCGGGGCCAGCAGCGTGTCGACCCCGGTGCAGTAGGGCGTCAGCAGGGAGCGAAGGCCTGTCTCGTCAAGCCTCCCGGCCATCGAGACGGCGTCGACCATGCTGCGCTCCGGAATGAGTTGCAGCATGATCGCAACATCCCCGAAGGACAGATCCAGATCGATCAGGCAGACCTTCCTGGTCCCGTTCGCTGTGAGAGCGACGGCGAGGTTCGTCGAGAGGGTGCTCTTGCCGCAGCCCCCCTTGCCGGCGAACACCGTGATCAGCTGTCCCCGGTGCTCTGCCGGCTCGGCAGCGGCCGGCATGACGGGCTGCAGCGGCTGGGACGCTGGACCGAACTGGCGGGAGACATCCAGCGACCTGATGCACGCGGAGCGGATACCGTCGGCGTCTCCGGCGTCGACCACTTCGCGGACCCCGACCCGGATCGCCTCGGCGAGCGCCGCGACATCCAGCTGGTCCCGCAGCAGGACGACACCGAGGGTCGGCCGGATGAGCCGCTGCTGGCTGGTGAAGGCCAGCGCCTCGTGCAGGCTGACGCCCGGCCCGAGGACGACGAGTTGGACGTTGCGATCGGTGACGACGAACTGGGTCAGTTCCGCGAAGCTGCTCGCGCCGCGAAACTCCTCCCCAAGGACGTCGCCGAGCTGGGCCGCGCGGTCCAAGGTCGGCTCGTAGTACAGCGTCATGGTCGCTCCCCGACCGGATCAGTTGAACAGCGAGTCGTAGTTGACGCCAGGTCCTGGCTTGAGGTCGGAGGTGTCGTCAAGGAGCACGATGTACAGCCGGCCGGTCTCTGCGGCGAGGATCGTCCGCTCGGCTTCGCTCTGGGTCAGAGCGAGGGTGACCACCGTCATCTCCTCGATCTTCGCCTCAGACTCCCCGCCGTCGCTCTCGCTCTCGACGACCGAGGTGCCACTGCCGGTGGAGCTGGTTCTCGCGCCGGCCTGACCAGGGATCCCGACCGCGATGACCTCGGCCTTCGGTAGCAGCAGCCGGGTGGCGTGAGTCAGCAGGTACTCCCGCTTGAAGTCGTCCCCGCCCGGGATCATCCCCTTGTCCTCACGCATGGTGAAGGTGTCGTACAGCGCGATCCTCGATCCCGGGCTGACGTACTTCATGCCGGCGGTCGTCACGATGGGGATGCTGACGGCGACCTTGCCCTCCGGAATCTGGAGCCCGCCGCTCAGGTCAGTGGCCTGGCCGAAGGCTCCCCGCAGGATGAGTTGCCGCTTCTGAACATCGGCGTTCACAACGAGCTCTTCGAGGCTCTCATCGATGGAACTCAGGACATCCGCCGGCACGGAGGTCTTCGGCATCGTCACGACTTCGACGTAACTGCCTGTCTTGATCTCCGCCCCGGTCGTGCCAGCAGGGATCCGCTTCGTCGCGACGAGCACCCGGGTCGGTTCCTTCCCGGCCACCGCCCGGTTATCCGCAGCACGGATGTAAATCAGCAACATGGCACAGCCGACGATGGCGAGAACCGTCGCCACTGCCACTGCGAGGACAGTTCGCTTCATACGGGACACGCCCAGCTATCGGCGAGGGACCGCAAAACCTGAGCTGTTCCCAACTTCGCCAGAAATCTGAGATCCGGGACGAGACCGCCCCCGGCGCCCGCCGCAGGGCATCACCCGGAACAGGTGACCACCGCAGTGCTCGTGAGGTCATACTGGCCCTCTGGCGTCGCCCCGAACATGCCGGACAGCATCGCGAACGGGGTGACGAACTCGAAGTCGTACTGGACCGTAACCTCGGCGACATCATTGGCGTTCGGGCAGGTGGTCGTTGACGTGACGTTCACCGGCTCGGCCAGCGACGAGGTCGCCAGGTCCACCCGATCCTCGATCTGGGCGGCCGACTGGCCGTACGCGGCGGCCCGAGCACCCTCTCTCGCCGCCTGCGTAATTGTGATCTGGGTGTTGTACATCCGCCCGAAATCGATGATGGCGCAGACAATCAACAACAGCAGCGGCATGACCAGCGCCATCTCCACGGCGGCGGCGCCGCGGTCGTGCCTCTGGCGTGCCCGGCTACGGTCTGACCGGACCATGGTTGCTCCTTGCATCTGAATAGCTCGCGTCCGAATAGCTGGCGTCTGAATA
>JAFGOK010000245.1 GCA_016926535.1 Micromonosporaceae bacterium
AACCGTCCATGACATGGATAGACGCCTATCTCATACAGCGATCTGGACGTCAAAAACGACACACGAGGAGGTGTGGATAGCGGGCCTCATCGGCCTACCGACCGCCTTCTGCGCCGTCGGGCTGCTGCTTGGATTGTTCGGCGTCGGCTATGTTGCCATGGCCAGGAAAGTTGGCAATGCCGGAGCATTCTATTCATACCTGGCACATGGTCTCGGCCGTCCGGTTGGGGTGGGGGGCGCATGGGTGGCACTCATCGCCTACAACTGCCTCCAAATAGGACTGTATGGGGCGATTGGTGCGACGGCTGGGCCGCTGCTGGACCAGTGGTTCGGCATCACGCCGCCCTGGTGGACCGTTGCCTTGGGCGGGTGGGCGATCACCGCCATCCTCGGGCTGCTGCGGGTGGATCTCAACGGCACCGTCCTCGCGGTACTGCTGGTCGCCGAGGTCATGGTCATCGGTGTCTACAGCCTGACCAGCCTCGCCCACCCCGCTGGCGGGCATCTGGCGCTGGACGCACTCTCCCCAGGGAACCTGGCCGGCGCGGGGGCAGGCGCGATCCTCGTGCTCGCCGTGCTGGGGTTCGTGGGATTCGAATCGGCCGTGGTCTTCAGCGAGGAATCCCGCGATCCACACAAGACGGTCCCGAGGGCGACATACCTGTCGGTGACCATCATCGCGATCCTCTACACCCTCGCCGCCTGGGCGATGACCGTCGCGGTCGGTCCGGCCCGGATCGTGGCAGCCTCCCGGGATCAGGGCACCGAGGTCATCTTCAACCTCGCAGGCACCCACCTCGGGCACTTCGCCGCCACCCTCGGTCACACGCTCTTCGTCACCTCCCTGATCGCCGCCATGATCTCGTTCCATGGGACCACCAGCAGATACATGTACGCGCTGGGGCGCGAGGGCGTCCTGCCCCGCCGGTGGGGCAAGACCCTGCCAAGCACCGGATCCCCGCACGTGGCCTCGCTGACCCAGAGCACCCTCGGCCTGGCGGTGATCGTCGTCTTCGCCATCGCAGGCTGGGATCCCCTGGTCACCCTCTTCTACCGTGGCGGCACCAGCGGGGGCCTCGGAGTGCTGCTGCTCATCGCCGCGACGTCGATCGCCGTCGTCGTCTACTTCGCCCGGCACCCCAGCGGCGAAACCCTGTGGCGCCGCCGCATCGCCCCGATCACGGCCATGCTCGCGCTGCTGGTGGTCGTCGTCCTGGCCCTGCGTAACATCGACACCCTGCTGGGCGTACCACCAGATCATCTGCTGGTCTGGGCGGTGCCGGCGACCTTGGCAGCGGCGGCCGTTCTGGGCGTGGGTTGGGGTCTGGTGCTGCGGGTGATCCAACCAGCGGTCTACGCCCGCATCGGTCTGGGTGCCAAGGCCGCCCTGGCTACCGCGGCCAGCCTCGGCACCGCGGCCAGCGCACCGAACCCCCGCCACAGCACGACCGCCGCTCCCGCCGACACCGCCGGGGAGGTGTGGCGATGACCAGCAGCACACTGCCGCCGATCGTCCAGGCCACCGCCGACGACACCGCCCTGGTCGCGCACCTGGTCGCCGAGGCGTTCTCGACCCTGGACGTCGCCCGGTGGCTGGTGGCCGACCCCGAGGCCCGGGTGATCGCCATGGCCGGCCAGTTCGAGATCCTCGTCGAGCACGCGCTGCGCCACGGCCACGCCGACCTGCTCGCCGACGGCTCCGCCGCAGCGGTTTGGATCCACCGGCGCCAGCCGGTACCGCCGCCACCCGACTACGACCGGCGTCTGACCGAGGCGTGCGGGGAACACACCGAGCGGTTCCAGATCCTGGACGCCCTGCTCGACGAGCACCATCCAGACGGACCGCATCATCACCTGGCGTTCCTCGCGGCCCGCGCCGAGCAGCAGGGCACCGGCCGGGGAACAGCACTGATCCGCGCCCACCACGCCACGCTGGACACCGACGGGGTCCCCGCGTACCTGGAGGCGGCCAACCACCGCTGCCGGGACCTCTACGCCCGCGAGGGCTACCTGACGTTGCAGCCCTTCGCCCTGCCCGACGGCCCCAGCTTCTACCCGATGTGGCGTGCGCCGAACACCCGACGCACCGACGAACCCGGCAGGGCTCCTGGCACCCGCCGATCACCCGGGTCGGCTGATCGGCGGCACCCGGCGCTGGCCTGACCGGCTGTCCCTTGCGTATCGGACAGACCGCGAACCCGCACCAGGCCAGCGCCTGCGGGTGGGGTGCCGCCGTCGTTGCCTCCGCTGACACGGCACCCCACCCCCAACCGTTCACGAAACCAGCGTTCGACCGAGTTCGATCCTCATCCCGTGGAAGGCGGTGTCATCCGATGCCAGTGCCCGCACTCGACGCCGGATGGCGTGACGCGCTCGCCGAACTGGACCGCCCCAACGCCGCCCGCATCGACAATGCCCTGCTCGGCGGCGGCTACAACTTCGCCGCTGATCGGCGCGCCGCCGCTGCGATGGTGGCCGCCGATCCCAGCCTCGCCCACCGGATGCGAGCCAGCCGGGCGGTCGTGCGTGGAGCGCTCCGGTTCGCGCTCGACCGGGGCATCCGCCAGTTCGTCGAGTTGGGCTGCGGCATTCCCTTCCCCGGCGGAACCCATCTGGTCGTCCACCAGCGGGATCCGGCTGCCCACGTGGTCTATGTCGACAAGGACCCGGTGACCGTCGCACTGATCGACCAGGTCCTCGGCCACGATCCGACAGTCGGCTCGGTCGAGGCCAATCCGGAGCATCTCGATGTCGTCCTCGGTCACGACCAGACCCACCGGCTGATCGACTTCGACCAGCCAGTCGCGGTCGTCCTGAACAGAACCTCGGACCGCCCGCAGAACCTGGCCGGCATCGTCGCCGCGCTGCGGGAGACGGTCGCTCCGACCAGCGCGCTCATCGTCGTCCCACACCCGCGGACCTGCCGCATGCGGCACGCCGACGGCTGCACCCGCCCGCAGCCACCACCGCCCGATGGCTGGTTCGAACGTTCCATCCCCTGGTGGAACGACGAGACCGTCCGGTCCTGGGCCGTGCGGCGCCGTGTCCTGGCCGGGCATTCACCCAACTTGGAGGAGAACGACGATGGCAACACCTGAGCCGATGGTATCGGTGGTGATCAGCGCCCGGGGTAACGGCGACCGGCTGAGCGAACTCCTGCGGGCATTGGAAACCCAGAGCCTGCCCGCCGCCGAGTTCGAGGTGGTGGTCGTCGACAACGACCCACCCGGACCACACCGCCCCGTCGCGGAAACGTCAGCGCAGACCCCTTGGCCGTACCAGATCCAGGTGATCGCCGAGCCCAAGCCGGGCCTGAGCCTCGGGCGCAACCGGGGCGTCCAGGCAGCCAGGGGCCGCTACGTTGCGATCACCGATCCCGACATCGTCCCCACGCCCGGCTGGCTGGCTGCGCTGGTGGCCGCCGCCGAGCAGGAGCACGCGTTCTGCGTCGGCGGGCGGACCGTCGTGGATTACCCGGAGGGGACCGCAGTTCCGCTGACCGAGTCGCTGCGCGAGTGCCACGGTGCCGTGCACTGGCCGGAGGGCCGCGTCCCGGCAGCGTGGCCGTACTGGATCACCGGCTGCAACCTGCTCTTCGACCGGAAGGCCCTGCTGGAGCTGGGTCTGTTCCGCACCGACCTGGGCCGCAAGGGCCGATGGCTGGGCGACTGCGAGGACCTGGAACTGATCAACCGGGCCCGCCAGAGCGGCTGGCCGATCCTCATCGAACCGGCCGCCGTCGTCACCCACCGGGTGTACCGGCGGGAGACGACCCTCGGCTACCTCGTCCACCAGGGAGCCGGGCACGGGGTCTGCCTGGCCCGCATGCACCTGAGCGTGCGGGTCGAACCCGCCGCGATCCGCGCCGACCGGCACGCGATCGCCGATGCCCTCGGCGGATTCATCCTCTCCTACGGCTTCCTCGACCGGGGCCGCGGCGTGCAGTCCCTGCGGGACCTGGTGCGCATCGGCGCCTACCACACCGAACGGCTCCGGCTGCGCCTGCTGCGCCGCCGGGCAAACACACCCCAGCCCCTGACCTACCCCCGGGAGCACCCATGAACATCCTCACCGCCACCGGCCTGCCCGCCACCGCCGCCTGCGGCATGGAGCTGGTCGAACGCAAGGGATCCGGCCACCCCGACACCCTCGCCGACGGCGTGGCCGAGGCCATCTCCCGCGCCTACAGCCGCTACTGCCTCGACCGGTTCGAGGCGATCCTGCACCACAACACCGACAAGACCGCCCTGCTGGGCGGCTCAGCCGAGGTGCGCTTCGGCCACGGGAGGATGACCGCCCCGATCATGGTTCTGGTCAACGGGCGGATCACCAGGGCCCTCGGAGCCCAGAAGATCCCGGTGGCCGACATCGTCACCACCACCGTCCGCGACCATCTCGCCCAAGCCCTGCCGCTGCTGGACGTCGACCGCTGGGTACGCGTCCGGCAACGGCTGACGGCCGCGTCCAGCCCCGGCGGTGTTGCCGGCCCCACCAGCGACCAGCAGGCTGGGCGGCAGTACTGGTTCGCGCCCCGCAGCCTCGACGACCTGGCCGAGCTGCGGCGCATGTTCGCCAACGACACCTCCGCCGGGGTCGGCTACGCCCCGCTCGGTCCCGCCGAGCAACTCGCCCTCGCCGTGGAGACCGAACTGAGCAGCGCGGCGTTCCGCCAGGACCACCAGTACTGCGGTACCGACATCAAGCTCATGGTGGTCCGCCACGACGCCGACATCCACCTGACGGCCTGCGTCCCGCAGATCGCCGCCCATACTGCGGACCTGGATACCTACCTCGCCCGCCGTGCCGCGATGCAGCAGTTGATCGGGCAGTTGGCGCAGCAGTCGGCGCCCGACCACCGCATCGAGGTGTCGATCAACACCCGGGACGACGTCGCCCGCCAGGAGGTGTACCTCACCGCGATCGGCTCGTCGATCGAATCCGGCGACGAGGGCGTCGTCGGCCGCGGCAACCGCGCCAACGGCCTGATCAGCATGCTGCGGCCGATGAGTATGGAGGGCGTCTCGGGCAAGAACCCGGTGTACCACGTCGGCAAGCTCTACAACCTCGCCGCGACCCGGACTGCCGAGCACCTGTTCGCGCTCACCGGCCGCGTCAGCGCCGTCTGCCTGGTCTCCCAGGCGGGCCGGGACCTCGACGATCCCTGGCAGGTTCTGGTCTGGCAATCCGGCGACAGCTCGGTCGACACCGCGCTGGCTGAGCGGGTCGTCAAGGAGGTCATGGGCGACCTCGACGACCTGCGCGCCGCCCTGCTCGACGGAAGGCTGGCCACCGCATGAACACCGCACCCGCCAGTGGCGGCTTCGCCAGCTGCCTGAACGCGGCCACCCTCTCCGGCCTGGAGATCCCCGAGTTCCTGGCCATCGCAGCCAGTGCGGGCTTCGGGCACGTGGAGATGTCCATCCAGCAGGTCCAGGCCACCGGAGCCGACCGAGTCCGGACCATGCTGGACTTCTTCGGGCTGCGCGTCGCGGCGGCCAGCGGCATCCTGCCCGCCGGACCGGTCCTGCCAGCCCCGCTCCTGGTCGACGAGCCCACCTACCGCACCTGCCTGCATGGCCTAGACCAGCGGCTGGCCACGTTCGCCGCGATCGGCTGCCCCATCGCGACGATCGTGCTCAACCCCCGCACCAGGCTGCCCCGCGCCGTGGCCGAGGCGATCGCGATCCGCAGACTCACCGAACTGGCCGCAGCCGGCGCCGACCACGGGGTACGGCTGGCCGTGGAGACCATCGGGCTGCACCGTGACCTCGACGAGTCCTTCGACGGACCGACCCTGGTCGCCGATACTCTGCCGCAGACCGCCGACCTGCTACGACAGGTCCCCGGAGACCCGATGGTGCTGGTCGACTCCTTCCACTGGGCCGCCAGCGGCGCCGACCCCGACCACATCACCAGCCTCGGCACCGAAGCCGTCGGCCACGTCCACCTGGCCGACACACCCTCCGGATGCAGCCCCGACGCGCTCACTGACACGATGCGCCTGTTCCCCGGCGACGGGAACCTGCCGTGGCCGGCGTTCACCGCCGCACTCGCCGCCGTCAGCTACCACGGCGTGGGCTCGGTCGAGCTGTTCAACCCCGACCTGCGCGCACTGCCCGATCAGGAGATCGCCCGCCGAACCCAGCAGGGCGCATCGATCTGCTGGCATCCCGGAAAGGCATGACCATGACCCCACACCGTCCCTGGAAGGTGGCCGTCGCCGGTTGCGGCGCGGCGGCCTTCGGCATCCACCTGCCGATCCTGACCGACCACCCGGCGTTCGAGGTGATCGGCGTCTGCGACCGCGATCCACAGCGCGCCCGGGTGGCCGCCGACCGGTTCGGCATCCCCCGGACCGCCGAAACGGCAACCGACCTGCTCGCCGAAGCAGACCTGCTGGTGATCCTCACCGGCGTGCACCACGAACTCATCGACGAGGCGCTCGCGGCGGGCGTCAACGTGTTCACCGAGAAACCCGTCACCCTGTGCCTGGAACAGACCAGACACCTGCGCGACCAGGCCGACCGCGCCGGGCTGCTGCTGGAGGTCGGGGCGATGCGCGCCTTCGACCCGTCCCTGCACGCGATGCTGACCGCCGTCCCCCAGCCGGTCAGCGGCCTGCTGATCAAGGCCGACGGGGCCGACGAAGCCGCCCGCCGCGCGATGCTTCCCGCCGGGTTCGCCCCGTACACCTTCACCGACGACCCACCCCAGCCGACTCCGGACCTGGACGAACAGCAACTGCGGGCCCTGCAGATCCTGCTGTGGCAGGGCTACCACCTGCTGACCGCGTTGGTCATGGCCGCTGGTGACCCGCAACCGGTGGCCTGTGCCCTGGACCGGGCCGGCGAACGCGTGCACGCGATCGTGCGCGACGCGGCAAGCGGCGCCCTGTTCACCGTGGTGATCGGGGATGCTCCCGCCGGCGTCTTCGAGGAGTCCATGCGACTGAACGACCGCACCCGGGCCGCAACGCTCAGTTTCGCCCGGCCGTACCAGCCCACCGTCACCACCAGCCTGACCTGCGAACCCGCGAGCGACGCCGCACACGGTGCCGGCGAGTTCGGTGACCCGTTCGCCGCCATGTGGAACGACGTCGCCCGTAGTCTCGCCGGCCAGCCCCGCCCCGGAACCCGCAGCATCGACCTGGCCGAACGCATCGAAACCCTCGCCCGCCGGCTGGCGACGATCACCACCGGCGACGACCACGACGGCGACGACCACGACAGTGACCCGAGGGGGGGCTCACGATGCCACCAGCTGAGACACCTGCGGTGGTCCTCGCCTTCGACGGACCGCCGGGCGCAGGCAAGACCTCGCTGCTGACCCGGCTCGTACCCGCCCTGGGCGACCGCTGCGTCTTCTTCACCGAACCCAACATCCATCTGGCCCGGCAGCCGCTCCCACCGGTCGATCCCACCCCGGCGGAACGTTCCCTGTGGTTCCTGCGCCACGAGCAGATCAAAGCCCAGCATGCCGCGACGCTGCTGCGGGACTCGTCGACCGAACTGCTGCTCTTCGATCGCAACTACCTGGGCGCCCTGGCCTACTGCCACGCCACCCGGGTCGACGGCGCCCTTGCCTACCCGCGGGCAGCGGGCTTCTATACAGACCACATCGCCCCGCACCTGCCCGCCGACCTGCGCACCATCATCCTGCTCGTCAGCCCGGACCGCAGTCTCAAACGACGCGGCGGCGCCGCCGAACGAACCCGCTGGGCCCGGTGGTTCGACCCCGAACTGCTGATGAGGCTCTACGACTTCTACCTCCACGTCGCCCCGGGACTGTGCCCGAACCCGCCCATCGTGATCGACACCGATGACCTGTCGGCCGGCGACGTGCTCACCCAGGTCTGCGGCACCCTCTCGGCCGCCGGGCTGGTCGACCTTCCCCCTCTCGACACGCCGACCGCCGACGGCCGGCCCGAGCGCCCGGTCATCGCTGCGGTGTTCGCTGACGCCTACTCGGATCACGGCGGCCTGGAAGCCCTGGGTCATCCGCTGACCGAGCCGTTCACCCATCGCGGCGGGCAGATCCAGCTGTGCCAGCTCGGCGCGCTGCACCACACCCCGGGCTGCGACGTCCGCATCTGGGATCCGCTGCTGGCAGTACCAGGAACGAGGCCCATCCCGTGACCGTCATGCACCCGTGCGTGGTCGGCATCAACCTCGGCCACGATGGCGGTGCCGCGCTCCTGACCGCCGACACCATGATCGCCATCGGGGAGGAGCGCCTCAACCGCACCCGCTACAGCCCCGGCTGGTCGGCCGCCCTGCTGTACTGCCTCCGCGCAGCCGATCTGCGCCTGGCAGACGTCGACCTGGTCGCCGTCAGCGGCATCGGCGAGCAGCCACCCGTACCCGCAGAAGTGGGGCTACGACACCTCGACGTCGCCGAGCACCGCATCCTGCCCGTCGACCACCACCTCGCGCACGCCTACACCGCCTACTGCCTGGCGCCCCACGCGGAGGCGACCGTTCTCGTCGTCGATGGGGCCGGCAACCACCACGACACCGAAACCCTCTACCGCGCCGACCCCACCGGCATCCACCGACTCGCAGGCAACCCGCCGGACCGCCCCCGCGCGGGCGGCATCGGCGCCACCTACGAGGCGTTCACCAACTACCTCGGCTGGCACGAGCAGCAGGCCGGCACCACCATGGCCCTGGCCGCCTACGGCAACCCGGACGCCTTCCCGCAGCCGCTGTTCGACATCCGCGACACCATCGCCGTCCACGGGCTGCTGCGCAGCACCCACACCGGCGGCGTCGCCGAACTGGTCGCCCGCACCGGCTGGGACTTCGGCCCACCCGGCAGCCGAGGCCAGGACCCCCGAGGCATCGACGCCGCCGCGTACCTGCAAGCCCAGACCGAACGGGCACTGGCCGCGCTCGCCGCGAACGCCATCGCCATGACCGGCATCCACACCCTGTGCCTGGCCGGAGGCGTCGCACTCAACTGCGTGGCCACCGACCAGATCCGCCGCCTGCCCGGGGTCGAACGCCTCTTCATCCCCCCGGCGGCCTCCGACCGGGGCCAAGCCCTGGGCTGCGCGCTCTACGCCTGGCACCAGCTCACCGGAGAACTCCCCAAACGGCCGCTGACCAGCGACAGCCTCGGCCGCTGCTACACCGACACCGAGATCGAGCAGGCCCTGCGCCGCGACCCCCGCTCCGGCCTCGTCGAACGCCGGCACACGTCCTTCCGCTGGCGGCGGGAGCCCGACGTCGCCGCCACCGCAGCCCAGCTCATCGCCGACGGCCAGATCATCGGCTGGTTCCAGGGCTGCAGCGAACTCGGACCCCGGGCGCTGGGCCACCGCAGCATCCTCGCCGACCCCCGCACCGCGGAGACTGCCGTCGCCCTCAACCAGCGGATCAAACACCGCGAGCCGTTCCGCCCGTTCGCCCCAGCCGTCCTCGCAGGCCACGCCACGTCGTGGTTCGACCTCGACGTACCATCCCCATTCATGCTGCTGGCCCCACCGGTCCGCCCGGAGCGGGTCGACCAGATCCCGGCCGTGGTCCACATCGACCACACCGCCCGGGTCCAGACCATCGACCCGGGGGAACACCCACGGTTCGCCGCGCTCATCGAGGAGTTTCATGCGATCACGGGCGTACCCGTGGTCCTCAACACCTCGTTCAACGACTGTGAGCCCATCGTGGAAAGCCCAGCCCACGCCCTGGCCACGTTCCAAGCCACCGACCTTGACGCCTGCTGCATCGGCGACTACCTCGTCGAACGCGCCTGAACCCACCAGAACCGAGGAACCATGACCGCTTTGCCCCTGCGTGAAGCCGCCCGCGTCGTCGTCCTCGACGCCGACGACCGAGTGATGCTGCTGCACTACGAGGAGAACGGCGGCTTCTGGGCCACCCCGGGCGGATCGCTGGAACCCGGAGAGACCCACGAGAGCGCCGCTCGAAGGGAGCTGCGCGAGGAACTCGGGCTCGACCACGTCGACCTCGGTCCGACCATCGCCACCCGCAGCAGCGACCACCGCGTTGGCGGCACACCGGTGCGCCAGGTCGAGCGCTACTACGTCACCCGAGTCGAGGCGAATGCCATCGACTCCGCGAGGGCCAGCCAACCCGACCAGATCAGCACCTGGACCTGGTGGACCCTGGACGAGTTACGCACCAGCGACGAGACGATCTACCCCACGGGGCTCGCGGAATTCCTGGCGACCTACCTCACCGAGGGTGTCATCGATGGCCCGATCGTCCTCACGCCGTGACGGCGCTGCCGGAATGGTCGATGTGGATGCGCTGTCGATGCAGAGGGCCGGATCGTCAGCCGTCATCCCGGTGGTCGTTATCCGGACGGTCATCGTCCCGGTGGTCAAGGGCGTCCAGCACAAAGGCGACAAGACGTGCCTTCTTCTCACCGAACGGCGTAGGACGGTACTTCGGGTGCCGATGATCGCTGTAATCGACCTCCACGAAGCAGTTGGCCACCAGCCGTGGCAAGCTGCGATTCACGGTCCCCTCGGCGATGTAGTCGCCGGTCTGAGTGAGGATGGCCCGGAGCACCTCACGGTTAGGGAGGGACTTCCCGCCGCTGGCGGCCACAGCCCGAGAAAGACACAGCAGCGTTGGCACGGCCCCGTCATGGTGACTTTTCGTCCGTTTTAGCGGCGATTTTCTAGATGCCGTAGACGGCGAAGGCGTCGGCGTGGTTGCGCA
>JAFGOK010000246.1 GCA_016926535.1 Micromonosporaceae bacterium
CCCCCCTTAACCGGCTAATCCTGGCCTGCTTGGGGGTGTCTACCCCGTCGGGGTGACCGCTCTTGACCGATAAGCGGCATATAGGCGGAACATCTGTTTCGTGGAAGCTGTTGAGAGACTTCGAGTCGAGGAACACGACGGACGGTGGCGACTGGCAGGGCCGGGGTCCGACCGCTTCCCTCTGGTCAACGACTACCTCGGGTATCTGGGCGACCGGAACTACTCGCCCCGCACGATCCGGGCCTACGCCTTCGACCTACTCGCCTTCACCCGCTGGCTGACCGACGAGGACATCACCGTGGACGCGGTGGGCACCGACACGCTGCTGCGGTTCATGACCCACTGCAGGACCGCGACGTATCCCGGCCGACCCGGCGGGAACGTGTACTCGATCCGCGACGGCCGCAACACAGGCTACGCCCCCACGACCATCAACCGGCGACTGGCGGCGATCTCGGGAATGTTCGACTTCCAGCAGATGCGCGACCCGACCGCCGCCAACCCCGTCCCATCCGGCCGCCGGGCCAGACGGACCACCACGGGGGAACGCTCCGGACTGCTGGCCCACCTGGCCAAGCCGAAGACCCGCTCGAAGCTGCGGGTCCGCGAGCCCCGAAGGCTGCCCCGCGGCCTGGACCGGGCGGAGGCCACCGACCTGCTGGGCAGCTTCCACACGGTGCGAGACCGGGCGATCGCCGGGTTGATGCTGCTGTCCGGGCTCCGCTCAGCCGAGGTCCTCGGCCTGCAGATCACCGACGTGGACATCCCCCGGGGCTGGGTACGGGTGATCGGCAAGGGCGACAAGGAACGCCGAGTACCCGTTGACGCGCAGGTCGCCGGCCTCGTGCAGACCTACCTGCTGGTGGAACGCCCCGAAACCGACAGCCGGAGCCTGTTCGTGGTCGCCAAGGGCGACAACCGTGGTCAGCCGCTGACCCCCGCAGGGCTGCGCACGATCTTCCGCTACCACCGCAACCGGGCCGGAGTCCCCGCCGGCCACCCCCACGCGCTGCGTCACACCTTCGGCACCACCCTGGCCGAGGCCGGCGTCGACCTGGCCGTCCTGCAAGCGTTGATGGGCCACGACCACGTCGACTCCTCGGCCGCCTACATCCACCTCGCCCCCGCGCACGTACGCGCCGCCTACGATGCAGCCCGCGCCCGCCAACGCGCCCAGTAGCCGGCCACGGCCACAGCCGTCATCGCTGCTGGAACAGTACCTGTCCAGCCTGGCCGCCCGCGGTGCGGGAAACCGGGGATTCGAAAGCGCCGCCCGCGCGTTCCTGAGACGATGGCCCTCTCCGCAGTGGTGGGCACATCAACCACTGCCGACACGACTGTCGACACCCACGGCCACCCGACCCCTGCTGACCTGGCTGATGCTGCACCGGCACCTACGCCCCGGCTACGACTGGCTCCTGGAACGCAAACTCCCCTCGCTGCTGCGGGAGGCCCCGACCAGCCCGCTGGGACCCGAACTGGCCCGGTTCCTGGCCGCAGCCAGCGAACTCGGCTACACCAAGCAGGTCGCCGCGGGGATGGCCTGCCAGGTCACCCTGCGGCTGCTGATCCAGACCGGCCGCGAGTTGGACGGCCTGACCGACGCCGACCTCGACGAGTTCGCCACCGCGATCACCGACCGCGAACACACCCACGGCAAGAAACTGCGGCACTACCGCCAAGCGTTGTATGCCACCCGCGCCGTGATCTACCACCTCGGCGCGGACGTGACCCCGATCGCCAGGAAATGGGGAGCCCAACAACCCTGGGACTGGTCACGGCACTTCCTCGGCGTCCCCGACACCCTCGCGGCGCAACTGATCGCCTACCTGGAATGCGCGGCGGGAACCCGAACCCAGTCCACCATCCGGGGTATCGCCAACCGGCTGGCACACTTCGCCCGGTTCCTCACCAGAATCGACCCGAATCTCCAGGCACTGTCCGATCTGGACCGCCAGCGCCACATCGAGCCCTACCTCGCGGCCGTGGCCGCCGCCCGCCACCCCCACACCGGAGCACCCCTGTCAGCCTCCGAACGCCGCAACCGGATCTTCACGGTCGGGAAGATGATCGACGACACCATCGAATGGGGCTGGACCCAAGCACCCACCCGCCGGCTGGTCTTCCCCAGAGACGCCCCCCGACTGCCCCGCCCCCTGCCCCGCTACCTGACACCCGACACCGACCGGCGACTGGCCGACGCCCTCCGATCATCACCCAACCGGCTCCGCGCCGACGCTCTGCTCCTGCTCCGAGCCACCGGCATGCGCATCGGAGAGCTGCTCAACCTCGAACTCGACTGCGTCCACGAGGTCCCCGACGCCGGCGCCTGGCTGAAGGTCCCCCTCGGGAAACTGGACACCGAACGGATGGTGCCCCTCGACGACGAAACCCTCGACCTGGTCGACCGGATCGCCGCCAACCGCTCACCCGGACGACCACTGCCACATCCCCGTACCGGCAAACCCGTCGATTTTCTCCTCACCCACCAGGGACGACGCCTCACCGCCGACACCCTCCGCGACGAGCTGGCCAGCGTCTGCGCCCAGGCCAGTCTGCCCGCCACCACCCCCCACCAGCTCAGACACACCTACGCCACCGCCCTGGTCAACGCC
>JAFGOK010000247.1 GCA_016926535.1 Micromonosporaceae bacterium
CGCGCTGATGGATGAGATAACGCATCCGCTGGATGTGCCGCAGGTGTTTGCTCCGGCCTCGTCCTGTGAGGTGCGGGATGCGTTGCAGGGGCTGGTCGTGCGGGATCTGCTCGGGCCGTGGGATGGGCCGGCCGAGGAGTTCGGGCCTCGGGCGATGGGGCCTCGGGAGCGGTACCTGGTGGGGATGCTCGGTCCGAAGCTGCGGGCCGCAGCAGACCGCGATCGTGGGGCCGTCGTGTCCGACCTGGACGATGTCGTTTCCGGCGATGGCAGTGAGGGTGAGTTGCCGGAGAAGCCGAGTGCGCAGGCCGTGGGGCGGATCTGGGCGTCGTCGATGGGGTTGTCGCTGGTCGTGCCGGAGTCGGTGGTCGTGCTGGCGGTGCTGGCCGAGTGGGGCTGCTACAGCCAGCGCAAGTCCGAGTCGGACGCAGACGGCCAGCGCCCGGTGTGGGTGCGTGAGCCCGTCTCCTACCAGGTGGAGGTCCGGTTGGATGGGGCGCCGTCGTATCGGATCTCGTTGACCGGGGACGGCCCGGAGCAGCCTGGGGTGCTGTTGGCTGTGGACACCAGGGTGCGGGGCGACCGGCGGGTGGTGGAGCTGGCGCTGGTCAATGCGCAGGCCGAGCCGGAGAGCCGAGCGGATACCGCCTGGCTGTTCCAGTGCGGGCTGACGGTCACCGCGGTCGACGGCCAGGCGGCGGTGTTCCTGCCCATTGACGATCCGCTGGAGGATGCGCGAGCGTCGGATGCCGATGCGGAGGAGGCACATCTGCGGCTGCTCTACCGGGACCAGCGCCGGTACGCCGTTGGCCGGAATGTCGCGGTGCATCCGCAGGTGCGTCCAGGCGAACGCCGGGCGCATCGGCTGTCGACCCAGTGGCTGCCCACCTACGACGTGCCGGTCACGCTCGCCCAGGTGGGCGAGGGCTCCGGGCTCGGCGAGGTGGAGCTGTCCATGGACACCCTCGCCACGGCCGACCTAGCCACGTTGCGGGCGGGGCTGCTGCCGCTGGCCGAGGGGTATGCCGCCTGGTTGGACGCCCGGGAGGCGGAGATCCCCGGCCTGCCGCAGGCGTTGCGGGCGGTAGCGCAGGCGGCGGTGGTCACCGCCCGGCAGGCCGCCGGCCGGATCGGGGCGGGCATCGACCTGGTGACCCTGCCCGACCAGCCCCGCCACGCCGAGGCGATCGCGGCGTTCCGGTTCGCCAACGCGGCCATGGCCGCGCAGCGTCGACACACCGATCTGGGCCGGCTGCGCGAGGAGCAGGGGCTGACATACGCCGAGGCGGCGGCTGCCATCGACGGCCGGGGGGCGGCCGCCGCGTCGTGGCGGCCGTTCCAGCTGGCCTTTGTGCTGCTGAACCTGCCGGCGTTGACCGATCCGGCGCACCCGGAGCGGGCGGCCGACCACAGCGCCCTGGTGGATCTGCTGTTCTTCCCCACGGGTGGGGGCAAGACCGAGGCGTATCTCGGTCTGACCGCCTACACGTTCGCCATCCGCCGGTTGCAGGGGATGGTGGGCAGCGGTGTCACGGCACGCAGCGGCGCGGCTGGGGTGGCGGTGCTCATGCGGTACACGCTGCGGTTGCTGACCGCGCAGCAGTTCCAGCGGGCCGCCGCGCTGGTCTGCGCGGCGGAGGTGCTCCGGGCGGCCGATCCTCGCCGGTGGGGGGCCGAACCGTTCCGGATCGGGTTGTGGGCAGGGGCGGGGGTGTCGCCCAACTGGTACGACGACGCGCGGGAGCAGATCAGCGAGGCCAGGGACGCCGGCAGCGGCAAACGCGCCAATGTCCTGCAGACCCTGGCCTGCCCATGGTGTGGGAGCAGACTTCAGGCCCACCGTGACCTGGACACCAGCAACGATGAGCGGCGCATCCGGTTGTTCTGCCCCGAAGCGGAGGGCCCGGATGCGTGCCCGTTCTCGCGGACCAGGTCCGCTGAAGGGTTGCCGATCCTCACCGTCGATGAAGAGATCTACCGGTATGCGCCGAGCCTGGTCATCGCCACGGTCGACAAGCTGGCACAGCTGCCGTGGCGGGGGTTCGCCGGGATACTCTTTGGCCGGGTTCACCAGCGCTGCCCGAGGCATGGGTTCCGCCACGATGACCTGGACGACCGCACGCACTGCGCCGGCCGGCACAACCAGAAGGGCGCCCTACCCGCGGTGGCCAGCCAGGCCGTGGCCCGGCTGCGTCCCCCGGATCTGATCATCCAGGATGAGCTGCACCTGATCTCCGGTGCGCTGGGCACGACGGTCGGGTTGTTCGAGGCCGCCGTGGACGAGTTGTGTACCTGGCCGCTGCCCGGTGGTGGGGAGACCGGTCCGAAAATCATCGCGTCGACCGCGACCACGAAACGCGCCCGGGAGCAGGTGCTCGGGGTGTTCGGCCGCCAGCTGGCGGTGTTTCCCCCACCGGTGCTCGACGTCGCGGACACGTTCTTCAGCCGGCAGATGCCGGTCGGCCCGGAGTATCCCGGTCGCCGGTACCTGGGGATCTGCGCTCATGGGGTGCGGCTGAAGTCGGCGGAGATCAGGCTGGCAGAGATCCTGCTGCTGGCCGGGCAGACCCTGTTCGACGCCCATGGGAAGGCTGCCGATCCCTACATGACGGTGGTGGGCTACTTCAACGCGACCCGGGAGTTGGCCGGGATGCGCCGCTACCTCGACGACGACATCACCACCCGGATCCGCACCCACGGGCGGCGCAAGGGATTGTCCGACCGGATCGTCACCGGCTCCGGCATGCTCACCATCCAGGAGCTGACCTCCCGGATCTCGTCTGGGGACATCAGCGACGCGCTGCAACGGTTGGAGATCGAGTTCGATCCGGAGCTGGACACCTCGCCGCGGCGCCGGGCGATCGCCGAGGAAATCAGCCGGGCGATGACGGAGAAGTCGTCGTTCCACCCGCTGGCCGACCGGCACACCGCCCGGTTGCGGGAGGACCGGCTGCCGGCGGACACGGTCCTGGCCACCTCCATGTTGCAGGTCGGGGTGGACGTGTCCCGGTTCGGGCTCATGGTGGTCACCGGGCAGCCGAAGAACACCGCCGAGTACATCCAGGCATCCTCCCGGGTCGGCCGGGACATCGACCGGCCGGGTCTGGTGGTCATCCTCTACAACTGGACCCGGCCCCGGGACCTGGCGCATTTCGAGGACTTCGAGTACTCTCACGCGACGTTCTACCGGCAGGTCGAGGCGCTGTCGGTGACCCCGTACACCCGCCGGGCCCTGGATCGGGGCACCACGGCGACGTTCGTGGCGGCCGTGCGCAACGGCGAGGAGGCGCACTCCCGCAACGCCGACGCCCACGACGTCGTCCTGGACGGACCGGAGGTCACCCGGATCATTACCCGGTGGCTGGCGCGCGCCGAGACCATCGGCGGGGAGCGGGGCCGCGACTACCTGGCCGCCCGGCTGGCGACGATCAAGGACATGTGGCACCAGGCCAGGACCGGCTCGACCCGGTTGGGCTACCGGACCGGATCGTTCGGCAAGCAGCGGCTGCTCGGGCTGCTGGAACCGGCCGGCGGCGGCCCGTGGACCGACCACACCGTCGGGCAGTCCATGCGGGAGACCGAAAACGAGATCAACCTTCTGGTTCCCGGCGGTGGAGAGATCTTCAACCCGGTCTACGGCAGCCCCGACTGGTCGTTTGGCCCACCACCGGCCAGCGAGCCCGGTGCGTCGGACGGGTCAGATGGATCGGGTGGGTTGGGGGACGATGATCTGCCGGAGGGCGACGAGCTGGGGACCTCGGCTCTGAACGGCCCGGCCTCGGGGCGGAGGGCGGCGTGATGACGGCACCCTATCGGCGACGGGTTGGCGCGGTCCGCCCCAGCCATCTGATGTTCACCAGCGGGGTCGGCGCCCTGATCGACCTGCCCAACTTCTCCGTCCTGGTCCGGGGCCTGGACGACTGGAACTACGGAGGCGTCCCCGACTGGGAGCCGATCGCCGAACCTCGGCTCCTGGCCGCCGTGCGCGCCCTAGCAGGCCGGGGCGTCACCCAACTGCGCCCGCCCCCCTGGGTGGAGGGCGTCGACCGGGATCCCGCAGGCCCACCAGCCCGAGTCGGGGTGCCAGTAATGCCGTTTCCCGCCTGGCTGAGGTGCACGGCCTGCAACGAGCTGGCCCCGATCGACTCGCAGGCGTTCGGATTCGACAACGACAAGCCCCGCCGCCCACACGACGCCCGGTTCTTCCACGAGAACTGCCCCCGCAAGAAGAAGGGCCGCAAACCCCTGGCCGTGGCCGCCCGGTTCCTGCTGGCCTGCACCGCCGGGCACCTTGACGATTTCCCCTACGTGCCCTTCGTCCACCGCGGCGGACCCTGCCCCAAGGCCACCTTTCCCCGGCTGCGCATGGATGACCGGGGCGGCAACCTCGGCGCCAACGTCGAGATCCAATGCCTCAACTGCGGCGCCCGCCGCAACATCCGGGAGGTCTTCGGCCGGCGCAGCGCCGACAAGCTGCCGCAGTGCCGGGGCCGGCACCCGCACCTGGGGACCTTCGAACCAGGCGGATGCACCAGCGACACCACCAGGGTCCTGGTCCTCGGCGCCTCCAACCAGTGGTTCGCCCAGACCCTGTCCGCGCTGGCAGTACCCCGCACCGGGGCCAGCCAGCTGCAGACCCTGGTGGAGCAGCACTGGGGGGCGCTGGAAGGCATGCCCAACGCCGAAAGCCTGCCCTACGCGCGCGGTGCCGTGCCTGCTCTGCGCGGGTTCCAGCGGTGGAGCGACGCGGAGATCTGGGCGGCCATCCAACACCACCGCACCGCCCCGGAACATCACGACGGGGATGGCTATCCCGATCTGCGAACCCCCGAATGGGAAATCTTCTCCGCCGGCCAACTGCCGGATCCGACCCCCGATTTCGCCCTGCGCCGCGATCCAGCCGGAGTGCCCAGCCAGCTGAAGGCATTCTTCGCAGATGTGATCCAGGCTGAGCGGCTACGGGAGGTCCGGGCCCTGATCGGCTTCACCCGGCTGGACGCCCCGGACCCCGACGACCCCGACCTGGTCACCCGCGTCGCCCTGAGCCGCTCAACCCCGACCTGGGTGCCGGCCAGCGAGGTCCACGGTGAGGGCATCTTCCTGCGGGTACCCGAGGAGCTCCTCACCGCGTGGCAGGCCCGGGTCGAACCGTCGGCAGTCCTGCGCGCCCACCGGGAGGCCTACGCCCGGTTCCGGCAGGACCGCTACTCCGACCGGATCGACGGGCCCTTCGACCCGATGCGGTTGTGGCCCGGGGCCCGCTACATCGCCCTGCACACCCTGTCCCACCTCCTCATCCGCGCGATCTCGCTGGAATGCGGGTACAACTGCGCCAGCCTGTCCGAACGCATCTACGCGGGCAGCACCGACGACCCCCACGCCGGGATTCTCATCTCCACCGCCGTGCCCGACGCCGAAGGCACCCTCGGCGGTCTGGTCACCATGGCAGAACCCGAGCATCTGGTCCGGCTGACCAGACGTGCCCTAGTCGACGCGCGGCGCTGCTCCTCCGACCCGCTGTGCGCCGAACGCATCCCCCGCGACCCCGACACCTCCCTCCACGGTGCCGCCTGCCACGTGTGCCTGTTCGTCTCCGAGACCACCTGCGAACGCGGCAACCGGTTCCTGGACCGGCGTCTGGTCGTGCCGATCGGCGACGACCCCAGCCTGGCGCTCTTCCCCGATCTGCCGTGACACCCGCTCCGCAGTTCGAGCGCCTCGCCCAGCAGGCGTTGGCCCAGCTCGGGCCGGGGCACCTCGCGTCGCTGGCCGAGCACCTCGCTGCGGGTCGGCCCGAGCAGGTGAGAGTGCCGGCGGTGCCGGTGCCCGGATTCGCCGACAGTAGCGCCGAACTCCGGGCGGCACAGCGCGCCGATGGCCTCACCGAGGCCGAGGCAACCGCGTACCTGCGGGGCCTTGCCGCCGGATACGCCCAGCGAAGAGCCACGATGAGCGTGGAGCCGGTGTGGAGCGGCCCAACCACCCACCGGGTGCCCGTCCGCACCATGGCCCAGGTCGTCATCGACCTGATCGGCGAGGCCACAAGCGAGCTGCTGCTGATGACCTACTCGGCCAAGCCGTACCCACCGATCCTCACGGCACTGGGTGCCGCACTGATCCGGGACGTCACGGTCACGATCGTGGTGGAGACCCTGCACGGCGCGGGCAGTGCCCTGGCCGGAGCCGAACCCGCTGCGGCGTTCGCTGCCCTGCCCGCCGTCCAGCTGTGGCACTGGCCGGTTGAGCAGCGCCCCAACCCAGGGGCGAAGACCCATGCGAAAGTCGCGGTCGCCGACCGGCGACTCCTGCTGGTCTCCAGCGCCAACCTCACCGAATCCGGCATGGACACAAGTATGGAAGCGGGCGTCCTCGTCCGAGGCGGGAGCACGCCGGCCCGGGTTGCCGACCACATCGCCGAGTTGCAGACCAGCGGCATCCTGGTTCGGCTCCGACCAGGCTGACAACCGCCGACCGCCCCACAGGCATCCACTGATCGTCTCCCCCTGGCCTGGGCGCCATCGCTCTTCAGGGGATGATGGTCTCGACCAGGGAAAACAGTGGCCAATCTCGCCAAGAAGAAGATCGATGGGAGGCAGGGGATAGACAAGTCGTTTCGCAGGCACCGCAGCGTGAGCCGGCCCGAACTCATGATGAAGGGCTACTCCTGGATGCCGCCGAGCCGGACAAGGTCCTCCGGCGCGACATCGGTCAGCAGCGCCACCCGGGAGGTCGTCGTCCCGTCGAGTGCCCACATCGCCTTGGCCATCGCCCAGTGGATCTCCTCTCGCCTGGGCGGTGAGGCAGTCCCTGACGGCCTCGGCCACGAGATCCTTCTTGGTGCTGTCCAGGAAGTGGCCCCGCTGAGAGATCAACTCATCGACGGCCGGACCGACCTTGAGGGGCGAGACGAAACACGAGGCTCGTGTAGCCCATTCACGGTATTGATTCAATTTTGATTGACCGGCTTCGTTTCATGTGCCGTCGCAAATCCGTTCTGGCTCCGCCCGAGGGCGCGCGCAGGTTCGGATCCCCGTTCAGCTCGAAGAGGCTGAACGGGGATCCGAACCTCTCGACACTCATGTAAGTCGTCAGGATCAAGCTTGCCGATGGCCTCCGGCGGGCTGCCAGCCAGAGCGTTGACCGGGGAACTGGCCGAGCGATGACTACGCTCCCGGTATGGACAGTGGGCTGCAGTCGCGGCGAGTCAAGGTCAACGCCGAGGTGACCATCGAGATCACAGATGCGGCGGCGCTGGTACAGCATGCTCTGGCGAGCCTGGCGGGGGCCGGGCTCACCGACGACGGTGAGCGTGAGGCGCGGCGAGAGGAGATCGTGAGTGATCCGCGGGCTGCCGTCCGATGGCTGGTTGACCCGTTCGGGCTGCTGCCAGCCGTACCCGGTGCCCGGATCGTCTCCGCCTGGGACGGAACAACGGAGGTCAACGAGTCCGGCTCGGGGCGGCGAGGCCGCCCCGACTTCGTGACACTGTTTCCGGTGTGCCGCTGCCGCGAGGATGCCTGCGACGACTGTGGTGGGTACCAGCTCACACCGCGTACCGCAGCGGTGCTGTGGACGGTGGCGCAGATTCTGGCCGACGGCGCCTTCGACGACGTGACCCGGCATGGGGACCAGCCAGCGGCCGACACCATCGAGTGGTCGGTGTTCAGCCGCTACCCGCGGATCACGTGGCGCCAGGATGCGGTCTGGCGCAGGCAGGCCGCCAGGTGCTTTGACGACCTGACCGGGGACATCGCGGCTGGTCGGTGGCCAAGCCCGACCTGTCCGGGCGAGGAGATGGCGTTGCACCTGATTCTGGAGGACGCCCCAGCCGCCATGGGCGACGGCTGGCCCGCGCTGGACGGCACCCTGTCAAAGCTGCCGGAGCGTCCCGACGACTACGACTGGACCATGACCGACGAGGTGCTGTTCCAGGACCACGACATCCTCAGCCTGTTCGACATGATCCTGGACGGCATCGAAGAGCCCGACAGTACCCAGAACCAGGTCATCGGCATGGGCGACTACCGTCCCCAGGCGTGGTTTCGAACCTTCCTGAACCGGGAGCCCCGCGATGGACGCAGACCATTCCGACGCTGATGCCACCGTCGGCGAGCCCGACCTGGTATGGGACAGGACAGTCGGCGGGGAAATGAGCGTGCAACGGCAGGAGGCTCTGCTGGAGGCCATGCTGCGCCATCAGATCGGGATCGACCCCGCCGAACTCGGTCAGATGCTCGATCTCGCAGCGGTCGGATTCGTCAACAGCGCCTGGCGCAACAGCCCGGTCGAGGGCTGGCACGCCGGAAACCGGCCGCTGGGCGACGGTGACATGCTGCGGATCAACGCTCACACCACCTGGCGGGTCCGACAGATCATCCGCCGGTGGCGTACCGAGATGGGCTGGGACGCCCAATCGGCGTCCGCCGTACTGAACGACCCAAATGCGGCAGTCACCACGGAGTGGCTCGCCTCCCGGGTCTTCCGATGGCTGGTCAACCCCCGCCGACGGCTTCCAACCGGCGTCGCCCTCGCCGACCTTGCCTGCGACGATCTGGACGCGTTCACCGACCATGTCAACGCGACGCTGGGCGGGTTCGTGCTCACCGCCCGGCACCACGGGGCGAGGTTCGCCATCTGTCGCGCGGCAGCGCACGGCGGCTTGGCCTGCCCGCACTGGTGGGGCACGCCGACCTGGCCAGCGCTCGTGCGCACTTTCGCCGATGTGCTGGATCGTCCTGACCATCCGCATTGGGGACCCGACGGAAGCTGGAGGACCCGACTGCCACCAGAACCACCTCTGGTGGAAGACCGCGCCCGGCTCCGCCGCATCCTGACGAACCGTCCCTGGGATCTGGATTCGGAGTCGGCCGGCTGGATCGTCAACGCGGGCATCCGGTTCCTGCGGGAACCCATCCCCGCATTACCCGACGGCCTTGTCCTGCCGCCGTAGCGCGGAGGCCACGGCCCTAATGGAGCGGGGAGCAGACGCCGGCAGGAATCCCGCAAGGGCGCCAGCTTCCAACGCTGTGCTCCCCGTCGCCGCGGACAGGCACGCCCGGAACGCTCCAGCGAGCCGCCCATCACGTCACAGCCCGAGAAGGCGATCGACGTCGCTGAGGACAAAGCAGGCTTCCCAGGGTGGAGTGCATATTCGCTGGTCAAGGTCCCAGATTTGTCGGTGTTGATTATACGGTCGAGTGACCCTGACCAGGGTGGACGAGAACTCCGGCACCCGCAACGTTGACTCGGCGGTGACTGACGGGGTCGCTACCACCACGGCTCGTCGCCGTTGCCGTGACCCACGGCGAGACCGCCTGGGCCCACCGCCTACTGCGCCCCTACACACCGGAATGATCGTTCTCCTGGACCAGGGCTCCAACATCATCGACGAGACCACCATCGACCTCGTCGGAGCCATCGGCCGCCAAGTCCTGAACCACCTCATGCCCGACCGGCGACTGCGCGTGAGTCCTCGCGCGGTGAAACGCCCCCTGTCCAGACACGTTGACAAGAGCCGGTGCATCGATCGTCGCACCTACCGCGCCGCCCTGAACATCACCATCCTGGCAGGTCAACCCACCTTGACAACCCAACCCGACCCATGAACTTCACGGCCGTGCGATAAAGCCCGCCGAGTCTCGACCGGCGCGTCGTCACCCAGGGAAGGCGGCACTCGCCATGTGCCGGCACGTCGCTCCCCGGGCCTTGACCCAACCGAACCGTCCTGACGTCCCTGTGGCGGAACGTCCGCGAGCTGCCGTACGACCTGCACGAGGCCAACAGTCCCCCTGACCGCGGCTCGCCAGGTGCGAGCCTTCGAGTTCGCGCCGGGCAAACTCGTTGGCTGCCGGTCCGCGCGGTCCCCTATCGTGGGTGGCCGTGACTGACGTTGCTGGACAGCGCGAACTCGAGCGGCTCGCCGAGTTCGGGACGCTGCTGCGGTCCTGCCGCACCGTATTTCTGAACCTGTGCGAGCAGGGTCTTTACGAGCCGAGCGCCGCACAGCCGTCCAAGGCTTGGGCCGACTTCCTGACCCTGCCGGCCGGCCCGGCAGGGCTCTGGCCCGCCGACTTCGTGCGCCAGCCGCGCAGCACCGCAGTCAAGTTGCTGCACCAGCAGGCGGACTACTGCTTCGCTATGGGTCTGCTCGTCACAGCCCCGGACATGCGTGATCCGGTCGCGAGTATCCTGAGATCCATTGTGGAGTATGGTTGCCGGGGATTCTGGCTGCTCGACCCGAAAATCGACATCCGCGTCCTGTGTATCCGGGCGTACCTGATGGAGCTGGTTAGCCTCCACTACTCCAAGTCGTCGTACAAGGCGGCCCCGGAGGGTCCGCCGCGGGATGAGGCCAGAGCATACGGCAGGACCCGGTTCCAGAACGCCACGTCACGCGCGGCGATGCTGTTCCAGATGGACGGCACCAGCCTGAAGGGGGAGCCGAAAGATTGGACGATCGAAGGCCACTCATACGCGGGCTGGACGGAGATCACGAGTGCGTGGGCTGAGGCGCACAAACTCAAACTGGACGGCGGGGCGCTCTACAATCTGCTGGCCATCTGCGCGCACCCACAGGGGTTCTCCGCGACCGCCGGGCTGACCTTCGACGCGGATGGCCAGGGTATCCGGGCGTTCACCATGGAGCAGGTAGAGAAGCAGGTACGGCTGGCGATCGTCTCCTTCTACGACGCGCTCACCTTGGTTGCCAACTACCACGGACAGCGCCAGCCGGTGCTGGTGAACTGGGAGGACGAGGCATTGCGAGTACTGCCCGGCGTGCTGACGACGAGTGAGGCTGCCGGGCAGCAGGGGTAGAACTCCGCATCGATCAGCATCCAAACGAGAGCGTTGCGCGTGCCAAGAAAGCCGTCCGCCCTAGTCGGGCCGCATGTTCGTATTCACGGAGCACGCCGCCCAGTCGATCACGTCGATGGATGCGCAGCTGCGTGAGCTGCGCTGGATCGGTGATCGGTTCAAGGAGTGGACGCAGCGGCCCAGTTGGCCCGCCCGTGGTGGGGCCGGTGCGCGTTGTGGAGCTGTTCGTACTCGCGGACTATCCGCAGGAGGTGGGCCTGGCTTCAGACGAGCGTCCGGTCGAGCAGCTCGTGGGGGCAGGACTGAATCCATCTTTCGATCAAGGAGTTCATGCGAGGCATGCGGACGCCGCTGAGCACGAGCGTCATGCCGGCGTCGGCGAGGACCTGGCCGAACAGGGCAGGGTACTTGTGCCATCCCGTTCACGAAGGACGTACTTGATCGTGCAGCCGGCATCCTCGATGTCCATGACGAAGTTGCGGGCAACTTCCGCCACCCACGCGGCGCCGGGGTGGGCGGTGGCGCCAAGGATGCGGACACGGCGGGTAGCGTGCTCCATGGCGGCCAGCACGTACAGTCGGGCGCCGGTGAAGGTGACGACTTCGAAGAAGTCCATCACGATGATCGCTTCGGCTTGTGAACGAAGGAACGCAGCCCAACTGGTGCCAGCACCCTGCAGCATCTGCCAGACGGTCGAGGCCACGACCGTGACAGGCCGTTTGGGCTGCGAGATCCTCGCGTGGCGGCGCGCGATGAGGTCGCGGTGCCACCGAAGCACGGTGTCGGGGCGCACCAGCAGCCGGATGCGGTGCAGCACATCGCGGGGAAGCCGTTGCAGCAGAGCGGCCAACAACGCCCGGTCAGCCGGTGTGAACCGGGGCGTTCGCCATGCAGTTGCCGTTCCAGTGCGGTGATCTGATGCCGCAGGATCAAGATTTCGACGTCCTTGTCGTGGTCGCCCATCGGTAGCAGCCGGAGCATGGCAAGGGCGTTGGCCACGCCAAGGTACGCCAGGCGCAGCAGCATGGCCAGCATCATCGTTCAGTGATCGATGGCGATCCGATGGGCCACCGAGCTGCCGACGATGACGAAATCCCAAACCGAGGTCCGACACCGCCATGACCAGCGCGGACGTGGTATTCGACATCCGCAAGGCTCACCCCTGTGCAGGCGATTCCCGCCTCCAGGCAGCCATCGGCCTCATCGCCGAAGCCAGCGCCGCCAACTGCAGCACCACCGGCCTCGGAGCCGAACTCGCCCGCCGCCTCGGCGTCAGCGAACGGACCGGCCAACGACTGGTCCGCCATAGAGCACCACTGGTCGCCCTGACTTCACACATCCAACAACTACCGAGAGTAGCCAAACACGCTTCTGGGCAACACCGAGTGTGGTCAAGCGGCCACAGTTCAGAACCTGTGACGGATGCTTCAATCCCACAGCCCCACTTTCAGCGACCTGCAGCAGACCTGGCCCACGAACGGATCAAGCCCCAGACCATCCTTGGCGAATTGATCCACAAATTCGATCGGGGACGGAGAGGCCCAGTCCAGAGGTAGCGCCAACCGCTGCCGCACGCCTCGATCGCCCAGCCCCTTCAGCTACCAAGCCAAAAGATATCTGCGAAACGCAGATATCCAGATGCGGATGGTGCTACGCTGTTGGCGACACGCCACCTGTAGAACCCTGGATGCACTCGACACTTACACACCAGGGTCCACATGGTCCCCATGATCAAAATCCGTGCATACGATCATTATTCATGATTCAACTCCCGAGGAGATCCAGTGAATCCTGATCAGCTTGCCTCGGGCAGTGGTCGTGAGCCGTCGCGCCGACCCTTGGCCGCGATCTTGGGAAATGGCGTTTGGCGCCATTTCGAAGGCTGGGCTGCCGCAGTTAGGCGAGACGCACCAAAAGCCACCACGGGTCGTGATGTATTCGTTATTCACGGACGAGATGAAGAGTTGAGACAGCGAGTATTCGAGCTTCTGCGTGAAGTCGATCTGCGGCCACTTGAATGGGAGATGGCGGTAGCGGCTACAGGCAAGACTGTGCCAACACTGCTTGACGTAGTCAAGACCGCCCTCTCACGCGCACAGGCAACAGTCGTGATCTTGACCCCTGACGACACAGTGGCGCTACATCCAGAACTCTACTTGCCACAGGAGATGGACGGTGACCGGAGCGTATCAATGCAGCCAAGACCAAACGTTCTTCTTGAGCTGGGCATGGCTTTGGCACTCCAGCCTGAACGTACAATCATTCTTGAAGCGGGAGACATAAGGCACATGGCCGACCTTGGCGGACTGAACGTAATTCGACTAAATGAGACAGATGCCACAATTGGCAAAATTGTTCAGAGACTGAAAACAGCGGGCTGCGATGTCAACGACGTGGGTGGCGACTGGAGACGCGCGATGCGCTTCAAGGACCTGGCAGCATATGGTCGCACGCCTCCACCAACCCTGTAAATGCAACAACTACAGGGCATTCAGGAACGCCCGCACCTCCAGCATGTTGATACTGCCAAGGTCGTCGGCGTGAACGATGATCCGCAGCTCTCGGCAGACTGCAGCGTGGCGCGAACGCGCAGCAAATGAAAGCAGGATCATCTTGAGTAGGTTCTCTCTGTTGAGATGATCGGTTCTGGCTAGCCCAGATCCAATAATCGGCATGCAGACCACGTCTTGGTGGGCTGCCTCACAGACTGCATCCCACAGGGAATTCAAGCTCTTCCAGATATGGTCTACCGAGGACCTGGCCACGTAATGATTGTCGATCTCGCTGTAGGCAACTGCGAATATGAGCTGTTTTGGATGCCTGATAATGGCGACAGTCCCGACTGGATATCGTCTGAGTCGTCCTGCAGACTTATTTCGTCGATGCTCAACTGCAATCGGCTCAAGTCCTCGCAGCGCTGATGCCAGGTCGCGGTCCAGGCGACGGCGATCACCGTCATATCGATGCCTGACGAGTTGCCCCTGCAGGCTTTGATCATGGATAACGCGATTTCTCCTGCTAACAGTGTCAAATGTATCAACAAAGCCTATGACGATAGACCCATCTTGCTCAAAGATGTCCCCTACATGGACGCCCACAGTTGTCTCGGGATGCGTGAAGCGTTTCGTGATCGAATGTCTAGGGTACGCGGCGACTGCCCCAAACACCAAACAACAGCCAAGTGTGATAAGTGTAATCAGGTCAGGATGGTGAATGAATCGCGGAAACAGCTGCCCGACGAACTGGACTATTGCAGAGGCCAATCCGAAAGCGGCGAACATGCTTGATAGAAGGATCCGCAAACCGCGAGCTGTGCCAAGTGCGAGTCGAAATCCGTACATCAGGCAGTCCTCGAATTTGCTGGCATAACCCAATGCCTCACGCGACAACAACGGATGATGCTAAGGTGAGTTGTGATGCGAGCAAACACTGCGAGTTGGATGGTCAGGCCAACAGGAATTCTTCAGCGCAGAAATGAATGCAGCCCATTTTCCCCGACTAACATCGAGTATGGGGCCACCCACCTTCCTGGTGCTCCGAATCAGCACACGGTCTGTCTGATAGGCGACTGCAATGCATCCCGCCTCGCCGTTGCAGCGATGGCTGCTTGTGTGCCAGACAGATGTTGGATTCAGTCGTTTCATGCTGTTTTCATTCTCCCGCACGGCGCGTCCTCCAAGCTCGGCCTCATGCACTGTCGAGCCAATGACCGACAAACCTGCCCCTGGCGCGGGAGTAGCGGCATCTACCAGTCACGCGACAGCCCGGATTGATTGTACGGCAGGCCGTGTCATGTCGCGAACGCGTCTCACTGCCGTACGATCGTGGCCATATGCAATATGCTGATAGCCAACGGCTATCTGCACTTGATGAACCTGCATGATGATAGAGAGGATGAGCTGCATGTCTGACAGTCCTGGACCAGTAGTGACTCGAAGAAGACTTCGCATTGAATTGAGGCGCCTGCGTTTGGGGCAAGCTCTTTCCATTGACGATGTGGCCACACATGCGGAGTGGTCTACATCCAAACTGGCCAGGATTGAGAATGGGCAGGTTGGCATTTCGAAGCAAGACTTGACTGACCTGCTAGCCTACTACGGAGTTACAGATCCTGACTACACTCGCGAACTCCATCAGCTCGCTCGAGCCTCGCGGCAGCGGATGTGGTGGAGTCGCTACCAGAAGCATCTCTCGGCATCATTTCTCGAGTTTCTAGGGGCAGAATTCGACGCATCTGTTGTCTGCTACTATCAACCACTGATTGTGCCAGGACTGCTGCAGACGAAAGCGTACGCCCAGGCCATTAATGCAGCAACAGCTTTCGGCGAAATTCCTCCTGATGCCATGTCTGCTCGACTCGAGGTGCGTCTTCGCCGGCAAGACGAACTGCTGCGCCGCCGTAGCGGTGTTAGGATCATTGCCATTCTAGATGAGGCCGTACTCCATCGACCCGTCGGATCCAGTGAGGTAATGCGCGAACAATTTGACCGCGTAATTGAACTGGCGAAGCAGCGGATTGTCGAGCTCGTTGTACTTCCATTTTCCGCCGGCCCACACCTTGGACTGCTTGGCGCATTCACGCTCTTGGAGTATCAAGAGGCACGCGATGATGATGTCGTCTATCTGGAGAACCCTTCTGGCGGTCTAGTGCTACGAGATCAGGCGGAGGTTGTTGAGGTGTACCATCGAACAATTGAGAAGATGATCAACTCTGGGGTAGGCAACAATGAGGCAATCGGCTTTGTTGGAACCACCAAGAAACAGCTCTTTGGTTGACTCTATATCCGACAAAATTGCCAGCCCCACCCGTTCAAGAATCGTAAATACATCCAAGGGTGGCCAGGAGGTGCAGAAATGCTCGCCACAGATTCTGACCTTGTAGCTGCCGAGAATGTCATCCGTGCAGCTCAGGCCGCATGTTCGTACTCGTGCAGCACGCCGCTGAGGCGATCACGTCGGTGGATGGCCAGATGGGTGATTCGATCGGGATCGGTGATCGGTTCGGGTAGTGGTGCGAGTGGTCGGGCGTTCGCGATGCCCTGATGGGGCCGATGGCCATTGTAGAAGATCTCGAATTCGCGCAGCGCGTAGAGGAGATGGGCTTGGTTCCAGATCAAGGTCCGGTCCAGTAGCTCACGGCGGCAGGTCCGTACCCAACGTTCCCTGATCGGATTCGTGCGGGGTACGCGGACGCCACTGAACACGACCGTGATGCCGGCGTCAGCGAGGATGGCGTCGAACAGGTCCGGATACTTGCCGTCCCGATCGCGGATCAGATGTTTGACCGTGCACCCGGCGTCGTCGATGTCCATGACGAGGTTGCGGACGACCTGAACCACCCAGGCCGAGGTCGGGGCGGTGGTGGCGCCGAGGACTCGCACCCGGCGGGTGGCGTGCTCGATCGCGGCCAGCACGTACAGGCGGGTGCCGGTCAACGTCACGGTCTCTGAGGTCATTCCGAGTCGCCAGGCCAGCCAGTTGACAGGGTCGGCGTTCCGATCGTGTACCCGAAGAGGGATAGGCGCTTCACGATGTCGGGTACCCCTTGTCGCAGGCGCGCTGCGGCCGCGAGGAGGTGACTGCTAGGAACCGGATCCTGTGGGTCCAGCCACGTGCGTTCCAGCCACGTCTGGACGTCGAGATGCTGGTTGACAAGTGTGGCGTCGGGCGCGGTCGCCTGCAACGTCGGCAACGTCTCTAGATCCACCGCAAGGGGACAGCCAAACGCGGCCAAGAGCTCAGCGACCTCCCGTATACCCTGACCTACCTGGGCGGAGGCCGCCACGAGATGTCCGACCGGCACCGGTCGGGCCGGATCCAACCACGGGTACTGGGCGTCAAGCTGCCGACTAACGAGGACGGCATCGCTGGGGGATGTCGGCCCCGCCGGTAGCGTCCGCGGATCCACCATCAGGCGGTAGCCGAGCGCGACCAGCCGCTCCGCGACCAGCCGCACCCCCCACCTCACCTGGGCGGAGGCCGCCACGAGATGTCCGACCGGCACCGGTCGGGCCGGATCCAACCACGGGTACTGGGCGTCAAGCTGC
>JAFGOK010000248.1 GCA_016926535.1 Micromonosporaceae bacterium
CAGCGTGGTCGCCTCCATCGGCTATGTCGCCTTCCTGGCAGGTCCACCGCTCATTGGAACCCTCGGAGACCAGGTTGGCGTGCTGCGATCACTGACCGTCGTCGCGGGGCTGCTCACGCTGGCATTGCTCGCCGCAGGCGCCTGCCGCCCGCCGTCTTCGGCCAGAACAAACGCCTAGCCCGGCCATGACGAGCCCCGCCATAACGAGCCTCGCCATAACCGGGTAACGACCATCAACAACCCATGGTCTGGCCCGGAAATGTGGCCTGTAGCAACATTCGCGGACCAGATAACTGATCATGCAGAAGGGTCGGCTCGGCGGGGGCGATCCCGCGCCTACGGCCGTTCACCCTCTCCGGGTTCCAGCGGAGGCGTCCCGCGAAAAATCCGGTTGCGATGGGTGACGGGCTGGGGGACAGTCTCAGCCATGATGTTCTGAAGGCAGCCCCATGGTGACCTGTAGCCGCCCAGGCAGCGCCCCCGGCGCCGCAAGTGGGCTGGGGTGTTGTCCGCCCACATCCTCCGTGTCCATGCTGTCGCCAGGAAGAGAAGGTCGTTGTCACAGCAGCAAGCCCGGCGGAGTTCCCCGCCGCAGTCCAGCCCGGTCAGGGAACCAGCCGGGGAGCCGGCCGGGGAGCCGGCCAGCGTTGACGTGTTCGCCTCCCCTGGCAGCTGGATCGAGTCCGACGCCGTCGCGCAGTGCCACCAGGTGGCGGCCCTTGACGGGATGATCCACGTGGCCGCCATGCCGGATCTGCACCCTGGCAAGGGTGCCCCGGTCGGCGCGGCCATGACGTCGACCGTGCTGTACCCGTATCTGGTCGGGTCCGACATCGGCTGCGGTATCGCCGTGTTCCCCATCAACCTCAAGCGGGCCGTGCCAGAGCGTCTGGCCGCCCGGTTCCCGGACCTCGACCGCGCGCTGGATCCCGAGCGGGACGCCGACCACCCGGCCTGGGACGCCGTGGACGGCGAGATCCCAGCCGGTCACCTCGACGGCCTGGCAACGGTCGGCCGAGGCAACCACTTCGTGGAGCTGGCACGCATTCAGACCGTCCTGGACTCCGGGCACGCCGAGCGGCTCGGGCTCGCCAGCGGCGATGTCGTACTCATCGTCCACAGTGGATCTCGGGGTCTGGGGGAGCGGATCCTGCGCGGGCACACCGAGCAGCACGGCGCGGGTCCCGCCGTCGATCCGGCCGGCTATCTGGCCGCGCACGACGCCGCCGTACGCTGGGGCTCGGTCAACCGCAGGCTCATCGCCGCCCGGGTGGCGCACGCGCTGGGTGCCACACCCGCAGCCCCGATCGTGGACGTCAGCCACAACCTGGTCGAACGCCGCGACGGGGCATATTTGCACCGCAAGGGCGCTGCCCCCGGCGACGGCCGCGACGTTCTCATCGCAGGCACCCGGGGCACCTGCTCCTACCTGGTCGCCGCCCACGCCGGGCAGGAGGCCAACTACTCGGTGGCCCACGGCGCGGGCCGCAAGATGTCCCGCGCCGACGCGCTGCGCCGGGGCCGCGCCAAGCACACGGTCGCGGACCTGCGCCGCACGCCGCTGGGGTCACTGGTGGTGTGCGGGGACCGCCAGCTGCTGTTCGAGGAGGCGCCCACGGCCTACAAGCGGATTGAGCAAGTCATCGCTGACCTGGTCAACCACGCCCTTGCCACCCCGATCGCCACCACGGTCCCCGTGGTCACCTACAAGACCCCCGACCCGCCCCGGGGGTTCGGCGGGTCCCCGCAACAGCACGGCCACCGCAACCGGCGGGGTCAGCGATGAGCACCGCCAGCGACAACCAGCTTCACCTGCTGCTCTCTGCCGGGCGCGGCCCGCAGGAGTGCGCCTGGGCCGTGGCACGCCTGACCCGCCGCCTGGAAGCCGACGCCGCTCTGCGAGGTCTGGTGACCCACCGGATCCAGACCGTCCCCGCAGCCCGGCGAGGTACCTTCTGGTCAGTCCTGCTCCAGATCACCGGAGCCGGCGCCGAGGACTTCGCCGCCTCGTGGACCGGCACCCTGTGCTGGCAGGCCCCCAGCCCGTACCGGGCGAAGGCTGGCCGCAAGAACTGGTACGTCACAGCCCAGCCGTGTCACGTCGACGCTGCGCAGACGCCCTTCAGGGACGCAGAGGTCGAGATCGTTGGCTGCCGGACCGGCGGGCCTGGCGGGCAGCACCGCAACAAGGCCAGCACCGCGGCACGGGCGACCCACCGGCCGTCCGGAATGGTCGTCGTGGTCGACACCGAGCGACAGTTCAGCCAGAACCGCCGCCTGGCCCTGCAACTCCTGCGACAGCGCATTGAGCAGGGTGACCAGGTGGCGCAGCGCGCCGTCACCACCGCCCGCTGGCAACTCCATGACCAGCTCGTGCGGGGCAATCCCACACGGATCGAGCGGCCACAGTGCGCCGCCCGGCCCCCGGCTGCCCCGGGAGGGGTGAGGCGGAGTCACTCCTCGACCGGCAGGTAGAGCTGGAGCGTGAGGTCTTCGGGTTGCCCGTCGACCGGGCCCATGATCTCCTCCAGGGCTTGCCTGTCCGCCACCCGGTGGTTGCTGGCTGAGGCCCATACGGACAGCCGTTCCCAGGTTGGGTGGATATTGTCCGCCCCGCGGACCGTGGTGACCGCATACAACCCTGCGGGGAGGTCGACGATAGTGATGTCGCCCTCCTCCCGGAGGTCACCGGCGACCGGAATCATGCAGGTGTAGCGATGGTTCGGCGCTGGCTGGCAGTTGTCGAATCCGAACACGCGCAGGCCGGCAGCGCTGAGGAGCCCTCTCGGCTCGGCCCAGGCCCGGAGTCTTGGGATTTGTCCCTTCCGAGACTGGTCGTGGCCCTCTCGGCTCACGATATGCCCTGCGCCCGTCCCCGGGTGGGGGGTCGATCACGGCGCGCCCGGGGGGCACGGTACACAGGAAGGGTGCCAGCTCCGTCGCCCCGAATTCCCTCGCCCACCGATCTGGCTCGCATCCGGCCTGCGCCTGCCACACCGCAGCCACGCCCATCGCAGCCACGCCCATCGCAGCCACGCCCATCGCAGCCCTCGCGGGGCAGGCAGCTGGCCGCAGCCGAGAAGGAGCGAGCCCGGCAGGCCCTGCTGGCCCTGATCACGGACCCTACGACGGACTTCGCGGGCTTGGACGCCGACGACTTCTTCGCGGCGCTACGGTACGCCTGCCAGGGAGTCAAGGTCACCGACCTCGGTTCTGGCCCAGTCCCCGCGACGCTGATCGCTGAGGCCGGACGCCGAATCGTCGATGGCGCCGCGACGCCGCGAGAGCTGCATCAGGTACTTTGCGTCGCCGAAGCGGGCAGCGGGTGGGGTGAGGTCCGGAACACGGCAATGGCCGTCGTCGGCCAGCGACCCCACCTCGCGGTCGAAGTCGCCAATCTGGAGGTCCAGCGCCTCGGCCTACCGCCAATCCGCGTGACCGAGTCGACCAGCGAGCGGGGTTTCGCCGCTCGGGCATCGCTCGACCGCGGCGGCGCGACTGTCGAGGGAAGCCCCTGCTTCGACACCAGCAAGAAACGGGCGAGTCAGCAGGCGGTGGCATCGTTGCTCGCCCTGCTGGTGGGAATTCCGCTTCCGGAGGCGCCCGCCCGCGACGGCTCCGCACCCACGCCGGTCAGGCCCCCAGCACCCGAGATACCCGCGACGCCCGGAATGGGCACCGCCGATCTGCAGGAATGGCTCGACCACGTGATCGGCCAGCCCGAGCCCGACCCGGATCTCGCCGACCAGCTGACGGCCAGACGTCTGACGATCCGCTCGATGTACCTGCTGCTCTTCGAGGCCCAGCCCCGGGGATGGGCCCGCCATCGGGCCGAAGCCTGGAGCGCCCTCGTCGCCGCCCCTTCGCAGGCGCCGGGGGTCCTGTCGATGTACACCCAGGCCCAGTCCTGGCCCCCGGCCGCCTACCTGGAGTTCGGCGACCGCACCGCAGTTGGCTACGTGTCGACACCGGACGGACCGGTCGTCAGCGAACCCGCTGCCGCCGCCGGGATCCGGGCGACCCGCGCGTCAGCAGCGCTTGGGCTGGTCAGGGAGCTCGCGCCAGCGGTCGAGTGCGGAGAAGACACCGCACCGGAGGCGCCAGCGGGTGGGAGGAACCCCGTCGGGTTCCTCAACGAGCGCGCCCAGATCGGCGCCATCGCGGAAGTAACCTACGTCCACGAGGCGACAGGGCCGGCCCACCAGCCGGTCTTCGCCTGTACCGCCAGCTGCGTCCACGCTGGCGACCGCCTCATCAGCACCGCCGAGGCCACGAGCAAGAACGCGGCGAAGGCCGCTGCAGCGGCTGAGCTGCTGGAACAGGTGCTGTCTGCCGAACGCGCCTACTTGGCTCGCATCGCCCGTGCTCGGCGGGAGCAGGCCCGAAGCCGGGACGGGATCTTCACCCGGCTGCTGCGGGCCGGATGCCCTGTGGACTTCACTGGCTGGGGCTTCCGGCTCGGTGACATCCCCGAACCGCTGATGGGATGCGAACTCCCCATCCTGCCCGCCCTGCCGGTCCTAGCCGCCCTCGACTACCCGATCCACCCGTCGGCGCGGACCTGGGCATCCGCCACGAGGGCAGCGCTGGCAGCGGTCGCTGCCCGGGACGTCTACCCCGCCGTGGACGCCGACGGCCGGGACTGCTGGCGGCTGGCTGTGCCCGGACCGCTGGAGCACGCCATCGTGGAGTTCTTCGACACGGTCGCGGAAACGCTGCTGCGGCCTCCGGGGGCACGGTTGGTGGTCGGAGACCTGCCATACGCCGGACGCCCACGCCGGCTCGCCCCGGACGCCGCAGACTGGGCTGACCGAGCCGCAGAGGCCGCGGAGGGGACGACCACCGCTGCCCTGGTGATCCGTCTCAGCCCTCCGGAAAACGACGACCTTCCGCTACGTGCGCAACTGCGCACCGCGAGCCCAGGCCTCCTCAGTCACGCAGAGGAACGTTTGATACGAAGGGCCGCCCGCACCTGGCAACCCCTGGAACGCATCCGGAGGGACGGGACGCTGGACGGTGCCGAGGCAGCCGAGCTCCTGGGTCCGGTCGCCGAACAGCTGGCGGGGCTCGGGATCACGGTTGAGTGGCCAGCCGACCTGGTCACGGCCAGCGGTCTGGGGACGCAGATCGTCGCCATCTCCCAGGCATCCAGCGACTCGGGGAGGTTCTCCCCCACCGGCGTCGTGGATCTGACCTGGCAACTTGTCCTGGACGGGGAACCTCTGACAGCGGAGGAGACCGCAGCGGCCGCCGAAGCTGTCGCGGGAGTCATCCGAATCCGCGACCGCTGGGTCGTTGTTGATGCCGAGACCCGGCGGCGCGCCTGCGATCGCCACGCGGGTCAGCTCACCGGGGCGCAGGCCCTGGGTGCGTCGCTCACTGGCCAGATGACCGTCGGCGGTCGCGAGGTCGCCTGCGCTGCGACCGGGCGGCTCGCCGATCTCATCGCCACGCTGCGGGGGGCTGGCGCCAGCCCGCATGACAGCTTCGCCAGGTCTGACAGCACCTGCGAGTCTGGCAGCTTCGCCCCGCCTGAGGGACTGCACGCGACCCTGCGCGGGTACCAGCGGATCGGCGTGCGGTGGCTGGAGCGGATGACCGCTGCGGGGTTCGGGGCGCTACTCGCCGACGACATGGGCCTCGGCAAGACCATTACGGTGATCGCCTACCGGCTGGTCAGGGAAAGTACCGGGCCTTCTCTCGTCGTCTGCCCCGCGTCGCTGGTCGCCAACTGGGAGCGGGAGTTCGAGCGGTTCGCGCCGCAGATCACCGTCCGGCGTTACCATGCCGCAGGCCGGTCTCTCGATGGACTGGCCCACGGCGAGGTCGTCGTCACCACCTACGGGACACTGCTGCGGGATGCCCCCGCGCTCGCCGGCGTGTCCTGGGACCTGGTCGTCGCTGACGAGGCCCAGCAGGTCAAGAACCACCGCTCACAGGCAGCCCGCGCGTTGCGGCTGCTGCGCCCGGCAGCGCGCGTCGCGGTCACCGGTACCCCGGTCGAGAACTCCCTGTCGGAGCTGTGGGCAATCCTGGACTGGACGAACCCGGGGCTGTTCGGTCCCCTGAGCGTGTTCCGCGACCGGTTCGGCCAGCTCATCGCCCCGTTCGTGCTCCGCCGCCGCAAAACCGACCCTGAGGTCGCCCCAGAACTGCCTGACAAGGTGATCAACGACCGCTACGTTGAGCTCACCCGCGAGCAGACCGCCCTCTACCAGGCTGCCACCACGCAGGCTCTGGACCGGATCGCGGCCAGCGACGGCCTGGCCCGGCGCGGCCAGGTACTGCGGCTGATGCAGTCGCTGCGGCAGATCTGCAACTCGCCCGCGCACTACCTGCGCGAATCCCCTGACGGCTGGGACGCCCCAGCCCAGGCCGCTCGATCCGGCAAACTCGGAGTCCTCGAAGAGCTGATGGAAGCGATTGTCCTCGCAGATGACGCCGCGCTGATCTTCACCGGATACGTCTCCATGGGACATCTCATCCGCGCCCATCTGGCTGCGTGCGGGATCCGGGCGGAGTTCCTCCACGGCGGAACGCCGGTCGCGGCCCGGCATCAGATGGTTGACCGTTTCCAGGCGGGGGAGGGCGACGCGCTCATCCTGTCGGTCCGCGCGGCCGGGACCGGGCTGAACCTGACCCGAGCCGGGCATGTCATCCACTTCGACCGGCCGTGGAATCCGGCGGTCGAAGACCAGGCCACCGACCGGGCGCACCGCATCGGCCAGCATCGCCTCGTCGAAGTTCACCACCTGATCGTCGAGGGCACCATCGAAGACCGGATCGCAGGACTCCTCGCAAGCAAGCGGGAGCTGACCGAAGCGGTCTTCTCCCACCAGCAACTGGCGCTGGCAGAGCTCTCCGACAGCGAGCTGTCCGCTCTGGTCAGCCTGGGCGCGGATCCGATCACGGGAGGTATCGCGTGAGCGCGAACGAGCAGATCCACCCAGATCCGCGGGCCTGGGAAGGATGGCAGACCCCGCCCGACGTTCCCGACCTGGCGCAACTGGACCTGCTCGCCGCAGACGCGGCGGCACGAGCCACTGCCTTGCTCGCAGCCAACGAGGCAGGACCGCAGGGAACCCAGGGACCGCAGCAGGGGTGGCAGGGGTGGCAGGGGCACGACGAGCCCGACGCGCTGATCGACGCGGTCCGGCTGCTGGCCAGTGCCGCGGGAGCCCAGCACACCGCGCGGGCCGCGCAGCTGACCGGGATCCCAGCAGATGACCTGAGGCGGCTGACCCTCGCGTACCGGCACGGCGGCACGGCTGGTGTGGCCGCAGCGCGGGCGGGGACCCCCTGCGGCGCTGGCACGATGGCCGCGGCCGTTGAGGAGGTGCGCAGGCGCCGGACCTTCGCCGTCGGAGAGCTCACCCTTGAGAAGGGCACGATCACCGATGCCGGCGCTGGGGTACTGCTTCGACTGGGCCCGGACGGGCGCTGGTACCCCTTCACGCTGGCGCGCCAGCAGTGGTGGGCCACCAGCGGCGCCAACGCCTCCGCCGGTGCGGCCTACCAGGCGGCCATACGCGCGAGGTCACTGCGCCGCGCGAGCAGTTAACGCGGAGTCCTGTGGTTGTGCGGAGCCGTGCTGGTGCTATAGGCCCCGTCAGACTCCGCACTCCCACAGGACTCCGCACAATGCTGGCCTCTGAAGCCCCCGGCAGAGGCGGATCTGTGGAAGGTGAGACCCTAAGGCCCTAGTCGGAGTACCCGGCGTAGGCCGCGATGCGCTCGCGAAGACGCCGGTCGAGCCAGTCGGAGATCCCGCGAAGCTGCTCGGCGATCAGCTCACCTTCCGCCCGGTAGGCGCGGCACTTCTCGACCGACCAGTACGGTGGCGGAGCGGTGAGATTCGAGATCCGATCCGCGAGCTTCACCATCCAGATCTCGTCTGGCTGCTCGCGAATCCTGCGCAGACTGTCGAGCATCCGATCGGCCCTGGGTAGGCGCTCGTCCTTGGTCAGGGCCAGCACGCCAGCGGCGACCTCGGGGCCGAACGCTCCAGTGATCTCCTCCACTGTGGTGCTCGTGTCCTCGATCGTGTCGTGCAGGAGGGCGCACGCGACCGCCAGATCCGGGCGGGCGTGCCGCTCCTCGGCGAGGGCCCTCATGACCTCGGCTGCGACGGTGACGACGTGGACCGCGTAGGGCAGGTCCGTTCCCGGGAAGCACTGCTGCGCGTGACGGTCCGCCGCGAAGTGCAGCGCCTGGGCATACAGGTCGTTCGACCAGGACATGTCGCCACGATAGCGTGCTGCGCTGGCGTCGGCGGTTCCCCCTCTGGCAGGACTACGACGCCTGCCGGTCGAGGGCGGAGGTCGCCAGCTTCATCACGATCTCGCGCAGACCGGGGCAGGACCCGTCCGCCAGATAGTCCAGATTGTCCAGAGCAGACTTGACGATCCCGAGCGCCGCGGCGGCCCGAATCCGGTCCTCCACGGTCGGAGCCGCAGGCAACAATGCCTCCAGCGCCTGGGGCAGCACCCGCCTGACCCGCTCCCCGAGATCGGTGTCGTGCAGCGGCGGATGCTCGAACAGCAGCAGTTC
>JAFGOK010000249.1 GCA_016926535.1 Micromonosporaceae bacterium
GATCGCCGGTTCGCCTACGGACCCTCCGCCGCGGTGTTCTTCACTGTGCCCGAGGCCGATCAGCAGCCGGGAACCAAGGACGACCCAGCATCGCAAGCGCCGGCCGGAACGAGCAGCCCAGACGCAACCAGCCCGAATGCGACCATCCCAGACGCAACCACCCCAAACGCAACCGCCCCAGACGCAACCAGCCCAGACGCAACCAGCCCGGAGTCGACAAGGCAGGGGGAAGCGACCCCGGGCGCCACAGTGCCAGGTGGCACAGCACCAGGAAGCGATCTCTCGGGGTACTCCATCCCTGGCGGAGGCGGACCGGCCGCTTCCGGGCCTGGTTCCGGGAGTAGCGGAGCGACCACCAGCCCGGCCACCGGTTCCGGTGACGGACCAACGGACGGCGGACCAACTGGGGGCACTGGATCATCTGAGCCAGTCGTCAGTCCAAGGCCGGGCAACCCGCCGGTAACCCATGACGGCATCACGATCATCTCAGTGACGCCGGTGGACAGCGTAGGACACACGGTGATCATTATTGGCGACAACCTCCCGCAGAATGCGACAGTCTCGATCGATGGTCTCCCCACATATGTCATCGCACAGCGCATCTCAACCATCACCGTGACGATTCCCAACGGCATCACCAGCACAGCCCCTGATGTCACGATCGCCGACCGAACCGGCGGGAACGTGACGATGCCGGATGCCTTCACCTACCACCCGCCCTCGCCACAGCCTGAAGCAACGGCACCTGCAAGCCCAGCGCCCGGAACGGATGCCCCCGGCGGCGACCAGGGGACTGTCCCCACCTCGCCGGCCAACAACGACACTGCCGGCCAAACGACCCTCACCGGTCCAACTGGTACGGTCTATCGCCCGGGCCCGACCCTCGGGGCTGGCACGGTCCGAGCCGGGGTGACGCTTGCCCCGATCACAGCGAACAACCCGCTGGCCGGCATCGCGGTCTCCAGCTGGGGCAGGCACCGTTGCGTCCACGTGGTGTGCCACGCGATAGCTCTCTAGGACACGTCTGGTGAGGTTGGAGTCAAGGTCGGGCAACTGCCGCTCATTGATGCGCGGCCGCCCTGTGCTGACCACATATCTCGCAGCCTGCACCGCACTGGTAACGGCCCTCATCCTGTCCCCAAACACGGTGCGGACGGGCATCCTGTTCGGCGTTGGCCTCCTCCCCATCGCTGCGGTCCTCATATCCTTCAAGGTCAATCAGGTGGCGGATCGACTACCCTGGATGCTGATCATCGCCGGGATGGCTCAGTTGTCGGTCGTCAACGGCATCTGGTTCGCCAAGGTCGGTCTTGGTGGAGCTGAGACCGCAGACTCGTTCCTGACGATGATCCTGCAGATGGGCGGCTATCTCAGCATCCTCGCCGCCAGTGTCGTGGTCGTCCTGCGCCATTCTCCGAACGACGCCGGAAGCGTCATCGACGCCGCGCTGCTTGGGCTGGCTGCTGCGGTTCCGATGTGGGAATTCGTCATGCACCCGCGGCTGACGGCCGCGGGTGTCCCTGCCTCCGCCCAATCCGCGACTCTGCTCCAGACCCTCGCACTTCTGGCTGTTGGCGGATCGATCCTGCGCATCTCCAGGACGAGCGGCCGTGACATGATCTCCCTGCGGTACCTGTTCGCCGCGCTGGCCTGGACGATCTGCGGTATCACCGCCGCCACGGTGCTCGTCGACGTTGTCAGCGACTCTGACCTGCCGTACGCCGGGATCTGCTGGCTCCTCGGCTATACGAGCATCGCTGCCGGCGCGATCCACCCGACCGCTGCGGATTTCACCAAGCCAGCCAAGACGCAGAAGAATGACCTGTCCCCCATCCGTCTGGCCCGTCTCGGAACCTTTCTCCTACTGATCCCGATCGTCGGTGGCATCCCCCCGCTGCTCGGCCGCCAGGCGGACGTCCTGCTGCTCTCCCTTGGTCCTCTTGTGACAACCCCATTAGTACTGACTCGTATCGGCCAACTCGTCGCGCAACGGGTCAAAGACCAGCAAACCCTGGCCTACCAGGCAAGTCATGACGAGCTGACCGGCCTGTTCAACCGACGCCAGCTGTTCCTCCAAGCGGAAACGCTGCACGACCGCTGTGTCGGCGGAGAGTTTCACTCCCTCGCGGCACTGTACTGCGATCTTGACGGCTTCAAACCCGTCAACGACCGGTACGGGCACGATGCCGGGGACGAAGTCCTCAGGGTCGTCGGCCAGCGGCTGACCGGATGCGTCCGGGCTCAGGACGTTGTCGGCCGGGTCGGGGGGGATGAGTTCCTCGTCATCTGCCCGGGGGGCGGCACGAGAGACACGGAAGCCCTGCGCCTGCGCATCGAACGGGTCGTTGCTGATCCCATCCTGTGGCTCGACGTCCAACTGTGCCTCGGAGTCACGGTCGGAGTCGCGGCCACGCCACGCACCGATCCGGTCTCGATCGACGAGTTGGTCGCAATGGCTGACGAGGACATGTATGTCAGAAAGCGGGAACGCAAGGCCCGAGCAGGCCTTGCCCCGATCAGCCGACCGGGGCAGTCGTAACCGCGGAGTCGTGACCGCAGAGTCGTCCCCGTCAACCACCGCGCTGCGGAACTGGTGAAAGCGCTATCCAGCCCGGCCAGGTAGGGTACA
>JAFGOK010000250.1 GCA_016926535.1 Micromonosporaceae bacterium
CACTCACATCGATGATCCTGCTGCCGGCGGAGCGCAGCGAAGCCGGCACAACCACCCACACACCGCACACCCCACCACGAACAGCGATCCCACCAACGAACACCGCACCCATCAGCGAACGACACCCGCCACCCGCCACCCTGCTCCCACCGGGCAGGCCGAGAAGAACACCCAGCCGCCGATGCCCCCCACCCCGCCCAGGCGAACCCAACCCTGACAGGACTTCTGCCGGCTTGCCCTAGCTGAGGGCACGGGCGGCAGAGCACACGGCGTCGCGGTACGCGCCGCCGAACAGTGCCGTGTGTACCAGCAGCAGGTACAGCTGGTGCAAGGGGACCCGTTCCGCCCAGCCGGGTGCGAGAGGGAAGACCTCGGAATAGCTGGCGATGACCGCACTGCGGAAGGGGATTCCCCCGAAGAGGGCCAGAAGCGCGAGATCCGTCTCCCGGTGCCCGCCGTGCGCCGCTGGATCGACGAGCCAGACCCGGTCGGAGGACCACACCAGGTTGCCGGGCCACAGGTCGCCGTGGATGCGGGAAGGCGCCTCACCGTCTGCCTCGCCCGCCAGGTCCGCGATCCGGTCGAGCACCCGATTGACCAGCCGAGCATCGTCTGCGAGGAGAGCTCCGTTGTCCACCGACCGCCGCAGGTACGGCATGAGCCGGTACTCGGAGAACCAGGCTGACCAGGGCCCGGACGCCTGCGTGTTGTCCAGCGGGAGGCTGCCGATGTAGCCCGGCCAGGGGGCGCCGAACGCGGTTGCCCCCGATCGGTGCAGTGCCGCCAGCTCCGCGCCGAACCGGCTGGCGGCCTTGGCCGAGGGCGGTGCCGGCTCGATCCATTCGAGAACGAGCATGGTCGGCGTAGCGGCGATGACCTCCGGGATGCCGATCGCCTGTGCCTGGCCGAGCCACTGGAGGCCGGATGACTCTGCCGCGAAGAAGCCATCCGGGGCGTCCCGCCGCGACTTGGCGAAGACCGAGGCCCCGTCGTCCAGGGTCAGGCGCTGGGCGGAGCAGATTGAACCGCCCGAGACGGGGGTCTCCCGGATGCGCTGATGGGTGAGCATGACCGGGATGCGCTCCGGATGGGCGCGAAGGTACGCAAGGTCCACGGCTGTTGACGGTAGTCGCCGGTCAGTCGCCGCGCAGCGCGGCCCGCGCGTCACCGTAGGTTCGCAGAACTCCCCGGATCGGGGACACGATCAAGTCGCTGGCCACTTCGGCGACAGCGACGCGCAGGCGCAACTCGGCCCGGTCGCTGGCCCTTTTCGCGGACCAGCGGATCGCCGGTCCGGTCACTGCGGTGATGAGCAACCCGGTGCCCAGACCGCACCCCAGTACGACGGCGGGGAGCAGCGGACTCAGACCGGTGCTCTCCAGCCCAGCCACTGAGCCGAGACTGGCCAGCATTAGCCAGACCAGGCCGACCAGGGCAACGGCAGCGCTGCCGCGATGCAGGATGCGGACTGTGCGCCACCAGCGCGGCGGGGCGCCGAAGTGCACGACGACCCTGCTGATCGCGGTTTCCAGCGCCTGCGGGATGGCTCGTTCGTTGGCCAGTCCTGCGGCAAGCGCGGCTGCTGGCCACGGATCGGGCAGGCCGGCAGTCGCGTGATCCGCCAGTGCCCGCGCGGCGAGTGCTGCCGCTGCGCCGGTCGCTCCTGGGCCTTCCGCCACAGAGTGATCCAGGGCTGCCTCCGGGGCGAGCGCGGCAGCGGCGACGATCTCGCAGACCGGCTGGGAACGATCTTCGGGCAGCGCGGCCTGGCCGAGCCTGCGTCGGAGATCGGGCAGCAGCCGGCGCAGCAGCCGGGCGACCGGCCACTGGGTCGAAGCCGCTGCTCGCTTCCGGTAGGCCGGTGCGACAGCCGCGACGATGGCGGGAACCCCAGCAGCGGTCGCAAGGGCGTCGATCACTGGACGAACGGCGGCCCGGTCGGCCCGGTCCGCAGAAACGTCCAGCGCCACCAGCGGATCGAGACGCTTGTACACTTCGCTGATCTCGTGCCTCAACCGGGTCTTCGGCCCATTGCCAGCGGCCGCGAGCCGGGCGAGGTGGGCCCGCAACTCGGCCAGCCCGTCCGGGGCCACCGCTGAGGTCGCGATGACCGGCACGCTGGCGAGACCTCCGGTATCGAGGAGGGAACGCAGGTCGGCGAGGCAGTGCCGCGTGTCGGATGGCCCGAGCGTATCGACCTGGTTCAGGGCGACGAGTGCCGTGTCCTGGTGCCTGGCGAATGGCCGCAGGTAGTGCTCGTGGACGGTCTTGTCCGCGTACTTCTGCGGATCCAGTACCCAGATGACATGGTCGACGAGATCGAGCACCCGTCGTACCTCGGTATGGTGCGCCTCGTCCATCGAGTCGAAGTCCGGCAGGTCGAGGAGGACCAGGTCACGCAGGCCATCGTCGGCACCGTCATCCAGCGGGCACCGGCGGTCGAAGCGGCGGTTCGGGGGGACGGCCAGCCAGTCGAGGAGCGGCTCGACGTCACCGGCCCGCCAGAAGCAGGCATGGATCAGACTGGTGGTCGGGCGGCGAACGTCGACCTCGGAGATGCGGGATCCGGCAATAGCATTGAAAATACTGGATTTCCCGCTGCCGGTGGCTCCGGCGAGCGCGACGACGGTGTAGCCGGCAGGCAGCGCGAGCCGCTGGTGCGCCCGGTCGAGCACCGCGGTCGCGGCCTCGCGATCGGTATCCGGCAGTTGCGTATCCAGGGCGGAGACGAATCGGCGCAGCGTGACAAGCTGGTCAGTAACGCCGATCATGTTGTCTCTCCAATCGGTGGCATTCCGCCTGATCGGGGCAGTGGCATGATCGCCCCGGTGGTCGGCAGCGTCGCCGGAGCGGTCCTCGCAGCCGGGAGCCCAGCGCACAGGCGTGCGATGGTGGTCTCGCGGGCGAGGGCTCTCAGCCGCTCTCCGGCTGTCTCATCGGCGTTCGCCTCGGCGAGGTTGCGATTGTGGCGAGCGAGTTGTTCCACCCGGAAGACCTGCACTCGACCCAGCAGGTCGTTTCTGGCCATGATTACCAGTTCCGAAGCGGCCCGCTCCCCGAAAACGGCGGAGAGGACCGCGGTGGCGACGGCGGCCGGGCCGGTCTCGTCCGGGGTCCCGGCGCAGGCGAGAACGCATGCGAGGGTCCCCGCGACGCTGATGCTGTGCGCTCCGATCCGCCGCTCGTCCCATTGGTCCTCCGCGGTGGCATGGACCATGTCCCGAACGGCCCGGCCCCACTGGTCGATGACAGCTCTGACCTGGCCGAGCGCAGTCTGGTAGGGGTGCTGGGGTCGGTTGGCCAGCAGGCCCTTCCCAGCGGGAGTTGCCTGCCAGGCCTCATCGGTCCGCTGAGCCGCGACGATGGCCATGTTGCCCAGGAGCGCCGTCAGGCTGGTCTCCAGCGCGTGCCTGACCCCGCTGATCCGTCCACCTCGGCCGACGAGGACCGCGGTCCGGTCCCGAGACCAGGCCACCCGATCCCGGGACCACCCGGCGCGGTGGCGGAGCCAGGCTGAGTGGCCACGCAACCAGGCGATCCGCCCCGGAACTCGCCCGAGCCGGGTTGGGACGATCCACAGCAGATCCCTGGAGGAGGTCAAACGGTGCAGGCGAGCACGGAGCTCGCCCTTGACAAGAGATCCGTCGCGGATGGCCCACAGAACGTCGAACTCGGCAGCGCTGTAGACCTCCTCGGCGACCGCAGCCAGCTGCCGGCCCGCCTCAACCTGCTCGTTCGCAGCGGTGGCGAGGGCCGTTGCGGTCGGTTCCAGGAGATCGATAGCGCCGCCGACGGTCTGGCGGACGACCGCTTGGCGCGTCGTGTCGGAGCCCGCCAGCGTCGTGAGCCAGTCGAAGACGCTGGCGACCACATCTGGCCGCAGCAGGCCCTGCCCATCTCGATGGGATTCCTCAATGACGAACAGGGGTACGTCAATCAGATCATTCGTGATCATCAAGCTGGAGAGGCTTGCCGAGATCTCCGCCTCGGCTCCCATTGGCACCCGGTTGAGCACGAGCGCTGTCGCTGTTGACCGGTTCCTCGCGGCCCGGAGCAGTTCCCAGGGCACGGCGTCAGCGTAGCGGGCCGCGGTCGTGACGAAGAGCCAGAGATCCGCCGCTGCGAGCAGCCTGCTGGCCAGCGCCCGGTTGGACTCGATCACGGAATCGATATCCGGTGCGTCGAGCAGTGCTATGCCGGGTGGCAGGTGCGGCGCGGTCGCGATGACCAGCTCCTCCAGTTGGTCATCCCGATCGCCTGGTCGGTAGGTGGCCAGCCCCGGCAGGAGACCTGCCGTGGTAAACCACGGCTCGTCCGCTGGGTGGTGCACCAGCACCGGCGTGCGGGTCGTCGGCCGGAGAACCCCAGCGGGGCTGACCGGGGCCCTGACCAGGCTGTTGACGAGCGTCGATTTGCCGACTCCGGTGGAGCCGCCCAGGACGACCAGCGGTGGGGCGTCGAGTCGCCGGATCCGGGGGATCAGGTAGTCGCGCAGCTCCGCCACGGTCGCATCCCGGGCGCTGGCCGCGGTGTCGGCGCCCGGAAGCGCCAGCGGGTACCGCGTTCCGGCAATGGCCCCATGAAGATCCACTAACGCCGCAGCCAAGCGGTGCAGGTCGGCCGGACGGAGGGGTGGGGAGGGCAGGGCACCGGTCGTTTGCCCGATCGCCGAGGAGCGCTCCGTCGTCACGAGCTAAGCCTGCCCGATCAGGCAGCGCCCCACAACGACGGAACCCCGCGCGGGGGGGTCCCGGCGGATCTCGTGTCGCTTCGGGTCAGGCTCTCGGGCGTACACTTCCTGAAGTTGCGTCGACGTGACTCAAGGCAGATTTGACTCCGGGAACTCCTGTGCCATTATTGAGTCACCTACACTCAACTTTTGAGGGGTGGCCCAGAGCATCAGCAGGTTGGCCGGGGTTGCCGGCTCACCGAGCTGATCGGCGCTCCTCGGGTCCGCCGTGGTGGACGGGCCCTGTTCACTGGGAGGAACGAAGAACATGGCACGTGCGGTCGGCATCGACCTCGGAACGACAAACTCCTGCGTCAGTGTCCTGGAGGGTGGCGAAGCCACCGTCATCGCCAACGCCGAGGGCTCGCGCACCACTCCCTCGATCGTCGCGTTCGCTCGCAACGGGGAAGTGCTGGTTGGAGAGGTCGCCAAGCGGCAGGCTGTGACCAATCCGGATCGCACCATCCGGTCGGTCAAGCGCGAGATGGGCACCGGCTGGACCATCGACATCGATGACAAGAAGTACACCGCTCAGGAGATCTCCGCTCGCGTGCTGATGAAGCTCAAGCGGGATGCCGAGGCGTATCTCGGGGAGCAGATCACGGATGCCGTGATCACCGTGCCCGCGTACTTCAACGACGCGCAGCGCCAGGCGACCAAGGAAGCTGGCGAGATCGCCGGGTTCAACGTCCTGCGGATCGTCAACGAGCCGACGGCAGCGGCTCTGGCCTACGGTCTCGACAAGGGGTCGAAGGAGCAGACTGTCCTGGTCTTCGACCTGGGCGGTGGCACCTTCGACGTCTCCCTGCTGGAGCTGGGCGACGGCGTCATCGAGGTCAAGTCCACCAGCGGCGACAATCACCTCGGTGGTGACGACTGGGACCAGCGAGTCATTGACTACCTGGTCAAGACCTTCCGTGGCCAGCACGGCATCGACCTGGCTCAGGACAAGATGGCCATGCAGCGACTGAAGGAGGCCGCGGAGAAGGCCAAGATTGAGCTGTCTGCTGCGGCAACCACCAACATCAACCTGCCGTACATCACGGCGGGTTCCTCCGGGCCGCTGCACCTGGACGTCTCGCTGAGCCGGGCCGAATTCCAGCGGATGACCCAGGATCTGCTCGATCGCTGCAAGGGCCCCTTCGAACAGGCCATCAAGGACGCCGACATCCGGCTGAGCGACATCAACCACGTCATCCTGGTCGGCGGTTCCACCCGCATGCCGGCAGTAAGCGACCTGGTCAAGCAGCTGACCGGCAAGGAGCCGAACAAGGGCGTCAACCCGGACGAGGTCGTGGCCTCTGGTGCGGTGCTCCAGGCCGGCGTGCTCAAGGGCGAGGTCAAGGACGTCCTGCTGCTCGATGTCACCCCGCTGAGCCTGGGGATCGAGACCAAGGGCGGCATCTTCGCCAAGCTGATCGAGCGCAACACCACGATCCCGACCAAGCGCTCCCAGACCTTCACCACGGCCGATGACAACCAGCCGTCCGTGCTGGTCCAGGTCTTCCAGGGAGAGCGGGAGATCGCGGCATACAACAAGAAGCTCGGCACCTTCGAGTTGACCGGTCTCCCCCCGGCGCCGCGGGGCGTTCCTCAGATCGAGGTCACGTTCGACATCGACGCCAACGGCATCGTGCACGTCTCCGCCAAGGACCTTGGCACGGGCAAGGAGCAGCGGATGACGATCACCGGTGGATCCGCCCTGCCCAAGGACGACATCGACCGGATGATGCGCGATGCGCAGGAGCACGCCGACGATGACAAGCGCCGCCGCGAGGAGGCCGAGA
>JAFGOK010000251.1 GCA_016926535.1 Micromonosporaceae bacterium
CACTCACATCGATGATCCTGCTGCCGGCGGAGCGCAGCGAAGCCGGCACAACCACCCACACACCGCACACCCCACCACGAACAGCGACCCCAACGGCGAACATCGTCTTCCCGGACGGAACCTCCACCGGCACCCTGCCCGACATCCCACCCACGCCACCCCTGACAGGACTTCTGCCGGCCTGCACTGGGGCGTGTCGTGTGGATCTCGACAGAGCGACCGTTCGGCCTGCGATCCGTCGTTGACTCGGCGACGACGGCGAAGATCTCATCTGCGACTATCAGTAAGCCGGGTCGCGCCCCCGCGACGGCCGGCACCCGCTGGCGGCGTTCGCAGGAGTGTCAATGGTCTTCGGCTTCTTCCTGGTGGTCATGACCATCATCGGCGCTGTTCACGGGTATCTGTGGCTCAGACTGGTCAAGAACACGACCCGGCAGTCGTCCAGAGCTCGACGGATCGGCACCATCGCGATCGGGGTTGCCGCAACGCTGCTGTTCGCAACGCTGATTGGCAGCCAGGTGCTGCCCCGATCAGCACAGGGCTTCGTCGCCTGGCCCGGGTTCATCTGGCTAGCGGTGATGTTCTACCTGGTGGTGACGCTACTCACACTTGAGATCCCGGCGCTGGCCGCACGGGTGATCATCACCCGGCTCGCCAAGCGCGGCCAGGACGGCCAGGACGCCCAGGACGGCCAGGACGGCCAGGACGCCCAGGACGCCCAGGACGCCGATGCCAGCCGGCGGCTGTTTCTCGCCCGGACAGTCGCGGCCACAGCGGGATTGGCCTCAACGGCAGCGGTTGGTACCGGCATGGTCTCGGCGCTGGGGACACCACAGCGCAGGCGGGTCAGTATCTCCCTGGCCAAGTTACCCAAGGAACTGGACGGTTTCCGGATCGCCCTCCTCTCAGATCTGCACCTGGGGCCCATCCTTGGAACGCGCCACACCCAGCGCGTCGTCACTATCCTCAATGGCTACCAGGCCGACGTCATCGCCGTTGTCGGAGACCTGGTTGACGGCACCGTCGACGATCTGAGCGAGGCGACGGCACCGCTGCGCCATCTGCGAAGCAGGCTCGGGGCGTACTTCGTTTCGGGCAATCACGAGGGCTACTCCGGGGAGGAGGCGTGGATCGAGCATTTCTGGTCACTCGGTCTCCGACCCCTGCGCAACGATCTGGTTCACCTGAACGGGATCGACCTAGCCGGGGTCAATGACGCCCACAGCGCTGCCGGCCCGGACTATGACAAGGCACTGGCCGGGCGCGATCCGAACGTTCCGGTCGTGCTGCTGGCCCATCAGCCGATCCAGGCGCACGAGGCCGCGAAGCGGGGAGTCGACCTGCAACTATCCGGCCATACCCACGACGGTCAGATGTGGCCGTTCTCCCTGCTCGTCGGCTTGGTCCAGCCGGTGCGAGCCGGGCTTGGCACGGTCGATGGAATGCCGGTCTACGTCACCAGGGGTGCCGGCTTCTGGGGCCCACCGGTCCGCTTCGGCGCCCCGCCAGACGTCACCCTGATCAAACTCCGGTCAAGGTAGAGCCGATCGCGATCGGGCGTTCGGCCGGGCCCGAACGGGTGGCCGGCGCGCGACTCTTGACCCCACTCCGAGCACCCGCGAGGCGCTCATGCCAAGATGCGGTGTGCCCCCGTCCCGTGTCGCGCAGCCATACGTCGCCGACCTGCACATCCACTCCAAGTACTCCCGGGCGTGCTCCCGAGACCTGGAACTCACCACCCTCGCCTGGTGGGCCAGGCGCAAAGGCATCACTGTGGTCGGTACTGGCGACTTCACCCACCCAGCGTGGCATGACCATCTGCGATCCGGACTGGTCCCGGCAGAGCCGGGCCTCTTCCGCATCGCCGAGGACGCAGAGCGCCGGCTGCTGCGCACGCTGCCCCCAGCGGTCGCCACCGATATCGAGACTCCGCCGGTCCGGTTCATGCTCAGCGTCGAGATCTCGACGATCTACAAGCGCGGTGACCGGACCCGCAAAGTCCACCACGTGATCTACATGCCTGACTTCGCTTCGGTCGAACGGTTCAACGCCGCTCTGGGACGAATCGGCAATCTCGGAGCAGACGGGCGGCCGATCCTCGGGCTCGACTCCCGGGACCTCCTTGAGATCACGCTGGAGGCCAGCCCGGACGGGTATCTGGTGCCGGCGCACATCTGGACCCCCTGGTTCTCCGCGCTGGGCTCGAAGTCCGGGTTTGACTCGATCGCGGACTGCTACGGCGACCTGGCCGGCCACATCTTCGCCGTGGAGACCGGCCTGTCCTCCGATCCCGAGATGAACTGGCGGGTGTCCAGCCTCGACCAGTACAACCTGGTCTCGAACTCCGACGCCCACTCCGCACCGATGCTCGCCAGGGAGGCGACGCTCTTCTCAAGCGATCTCAACTACTTCGCGATCAGGGAGGCGATGCGAACTGGCGCTGGTCTCGCAGGAACCATCGAGTTCTTCCCGGAAGAGGGCAAGTACCACGCGGACGGCCACCGGGCCTGCGGGGTCAACTGGGACCCAGCCACAACCCGCCAGGCCGCCGGGCGGTGCCCAGCGTGCGGCAAGCCACTGACCATCGGGGTCCTCCATCGGGTGGAGGAGCTGGCCGACCGACCGGCCGGCTGGACGCCGCCGGAGGCCAAGCGGGTGGTCCACCTCATCCAGCTCGCTGAAATCATCGGGGAGATCGCCGGGGTCGGCCCGAAATCCAAGACAGTCGAAGCCCAGCTCAACACCGTGATCGCCGCGCTCGGTCCAGAACTGCGCATCCTGATGGATGCCCCCATTGACGACATCGCGCGAGCAGGCGGCGAGCGGCTCGGCGAGGCCATCCGGCGGCTACGTGCCGGGCACGTCTCCCGGACCGCTGGGTACGACGGGGAGTATGGGGTCATCCGGCTGTTCGACCCGGCTGAGTTGCGTGCCAGCGCCGCGGCCACCCTGTTCGACGTCGACCTCCCGCCTCAACGGCAGCGGAAACCCGCGGAGTCCTCGCCGAGGACCTCGACGGGCCGAGCCGGCG
>JAFGOK010000032.1 GCA_016926535.1 Micromonosporaceae bacterium
CTGCCGACGGTCTGGGCGACCCCCTTGCCAAGGAAGGCCCCGACCAGATTGCCGACGGCCGCGAGGGCAAGGGCTGTCCTTGGGGTCAGTGCCCTGGTCGAAATGGACGTGGCGATCGCGTTGGCCGCGTCGTGGAAACCGTTGGTGTAGTCGAACAGCATCGCAGCAGCGATGACACACAGGACAGCGATGAGTTCCGGGCTCACCGAGTCACCAGTCCGGTCGAGGGGTTCACGGGCCTAGGACTCCTTGACGGCAATTGTCTCGATTGTGTTTGAAACATGCTCGAAGGCGTCGCAGGCTGCCTCCAACTCGTCGGCAACCTCCTTCATCTTGAGCACGGTCAGCGCGTCGTACTCCCCAGAGAACAGCCGGACCAGCAGCATGCGGTACGCGCGGTCGCCCTCGTTCTCCAGGCGGTTGCATTCGACCCAGTAGTCAGCGAGGTCCTTCATGGACTTGAGCCGGGTCATAACGTCCGCGGTCACCCTGGCCTGCAAATCGAGTATTTGGACCATCTCGTGCATCTCCCTCGGCAGGGAGGGCAGGCTGGTCAGCCCGTACAGGTACAGCAGGCTGCCAATACCCTCAAGATGATCCATGACATCGTCGAGCTGAGAGCCGAGGCGGTAGATGTCTTCCCGGTCGAAGGGCGTGACGAAGGTAGAATTGATCTTGTTGAACAGCTCATGGGTCAGCGCGTCGTTGTCGTGCTCCACCTCAACCAGCCGCTCGCTGATCGACTGAACGTCCGCCTCAGAAGACCCCAGCTCCGACAGCAACTCCGTCCCGCGGACCAGATTCTGGGCCGCCTGGCTGAACAACGAGTAGAAAGCATCCTCTGAGGGACGCAGTGTGAAACCCACGGCCTAACCTCGCCCACACGCGCTAGTGACGTCACTGTCGGACCAGTCGAATGCATGGATCGTATGGCAACTCGCACCACAGCCACGCGCTCGGATGACCCGCTGGCCCACAGTACTGGGCTCTGACCCAGCTGAGACCTGGTGGAGGCAAAAGACAACCTGTGAATATCCGCAGGAACCCGGCCATCCACCGGATGGCAGCGCTACCATCGTCGGCTCAGACCGGTACCGTTCCAGGGTGACCGCAACGACCACACAGAGCCGCTTGACCGGCCTGAGCAGCGAAAACATGAGCAGGCCAGCTGTTGATCGGCTCCTCGGGGCGGCGGTTGGCGCGGTACCCGGTGGCATCGATCGCCCCGGCCAGCGGGCGATGGCCGAGGCGATCGCCGAGGCGGTACGCACCGGAGAGCACCTGCTGGTCCAAGCCGGCACGGGTACTGGAAAATCGCTGGCGTATCTGGCACCTGCCCTCCTGGTCGACGGCCCGGTGGTCGTCTCTACCGCAACCCTCGCCCTCCAGTCCCAACTTGCCGATCATGACATGCCCCGGCTGGCAGAGGCTGCCAGACCGTTTCTCGGCCGCCGCCCGACCTTCGCCGTACTCAAGGGCCGCCATCACTACCTGTGCCTGGCCCGCCTCGACGGTGGCATGGAGGACGAGAGCCCGCAGGACGCCCTGTTCGACACCACGAGCGCCGGAGACCAGACCCGCTGGCTCGGGGAGGCCGGCCGGCTCGGAAAGCAGATCCAGCGGCTGCGCGACTGGGCGATGGAGACAGCAACCGGAGATCGGGACGAGCTAGACCCAGGGGTGGACGAAACGGCCTGGCGGCTGAACTCCATGCCTGCCAGGGAGTGCGTCGGTGCGGCACGGTGCGCCTACGGCCTCGACTGCTTCGCGGAGGCATCGCGAGAGCGGGCAAGGGAGGCTGACATCGTCATTACCAACCACAGCCTGCTCGCCATCGACATGCTCGCCGGCAGGCACATCCTGCCGGAGCACCGCCTGCTCATCATCGACGAAGCGCACGAGTTCGCGGAGCGGGTCTCCTCTGCGGCACAAGCGGAGCTGTCCCCCGACCTGGTCGTGAGAGCCGCCAGGCGATCGAGACGGCTCGCCGACGCGGACAAAACCAAGGAACTGTCCGACGCTGGCGAAGCGCTCGCCGCATGGTTGGCACAGGCTCGGGCGGGTCGTCTGGCCGAAGGGCTTCCTCAGGTCCTGGGTGAGGTCCTGTCGCTGCTGGACGCCGCGACTCGCCGGGTGTTCGAAACGGTTGGCGACGTCAAGGCGGACGACGCGAAAGCCCTCGAAAAGCAGCAGGCCAGGGCGATCCTGGGCGATCTTTCGCTGGTGTCGCAGCGGCTCCTCGCCCAGAAGCCGGAGGACGTGGTGTGGGCCGAACGCGATGATCGTGGCCGCGCCGCCATCGTCGTCGCGCCGCTGTCTGTCGCGGAGACCATCAGCACGCACCTGTACGCCGATCGGACCGTCGTCGCGACGTCCGCGACCCTGGCGCTGGGCGGGACATTTGACACGATCGCCAGAGCGCTCGGGCTGCCCGTCCCCGACCCGCGGCGGGGCAGTGCCCCGCCAGTAGAACGGCCGACTCCTGGCCCAGACACCGGGGCGAAGCCAGACACCGGGGCGAAGCCAGACACCGGGCCGAAGCCAGACACCACAGATCGGCTCGAATGGCGCGGTCTCGACGTCGGCTCTCCCTTCGACTATCCGAAACAGGGCATCCTCTATGTCGCGGCCCATTTGCCACGACCGACGATGTCAGGGTTGTCCGACGCGGCAGCGGATGAACTGCTGGGGCTGGTCGAGGCGCTTGGCGGGCGCACCCTCGGCCTGTTCTCTTCCCGCAGGGCAGCGGAGCGAGCCGCGGAACTTCTCAGAAGCCGCACCAACCTGACGGTGCTGCTTCAGGGCGATCAGTCCCTGCCGCTCCTGGTGCGCCGGTTCCGAGAGGAGCCCAGTACCTGCCTGCTCGGCGTCATGTCGCTGTGGCAGGGGGTTGACGTTCCCGGTGATGCCTGTCAGCTCGTTGTCATCGACCGGCTGCCGTTCCCCCGCCCGGATGAGCCGCTGTCCGCCGCCCGCTCCGAGGCGGTCGACGCCGGTGGCGGCTCTGGATTCGTCACCGTCAGCGTTCCGGTCGCCGCCGTGCGACTGGCCCAGGGAGCGGGCCGGCTCATCCGCAGGGCCACCGATCGTGGGGTCGTGGCCGTGCTCGACCCCCGGCTGGAGACGGCCAGAGGATATGGAAGCTATCTCCGCCGGTCGCTGCCGCCATTCTGGTACACGACCAAGCCAGACGTCGCACGATCCGCGCTGCGGCGGCTGGCCGCAGCGGCGCCAAGGCC
>JAFGOK010000252.1 GCA_016926535.1 Micromonosporaceae bacterium
GACCTCGACCCGGGCCAGGACGAGGACCTCCCTCGCGCCGCGGCAGCGCAGCCCGTCCCCCTCCGGGGCGAGGCTGGCCTCAGGCCCTTCTGCGACGACGTGGCAGGTGACCGTGTAGCCCGAGATCGTTCCAGGCCAGCGGTCCGGGAAGGAGGCCGTCATCACCAAGCGGTCCGGCTCGATCGAGGACAGGACGGCGATGGGGACCGGTGGCTTGCCCGCGATGGGCACCAGCCGGAACACGCCGTCGAGCGGGCCTGCGGGCGAGCCGCCCTGGGCGGAAGGCTCCGGCGGCGTCGCGCGGCAGCAGAGGACGACCAGGTTCGCCGGGCGGGAGACGAAGATCTGGTGGATGAGTCCGCCCGCCGGGTCGCCCCCCCGCAGGGTCACCAGACCAGAGCGGAAATCGACCATCCGGTCGTGGCTGACCATCGTTCGCCCGCTGTCGAAGGCCAGCGTCGCTGCTCCCACGAGCGGGTCGATCCATCGGGTCGCGGCGAATCCCGGATGCTCCGCCTCGGCGAGCTCGCAGACCCGCCGGGCCGCCAGCGCCCCGTGGCCGGTCTCCAGCAACGCCCGTAACTCCGGCAGGATCCGGGCGGTTTCCGGCGCTGGCAGGGGCGCGGTCACGGGAAGGAAAAGCCGCTCGTGGGAAAGCGTGATCCGCAGGGCAGCCGCATCCCCGAAGCAGAGGGCACCCTGCGTCCCGTTGCCGGTGACGAGTGCCTCTTCCCAGGACCTTGCGACCGTCGTCGAGCGCACGCCGTGGGTGAAGCCTGCGTCGCTCGCATTGACATGGTCAGACACGGCATTTAGTTTGGCGACCAGACGAAAGAACGTCAATCGGATCGGACCGCTGGGGCGTTGGGCCGCTGAGTCGCGACCGGGTCGAAGGACCTCAGCATGGAGGCTGTGCCAGTGCGATGGCCACGGGGTGTCGACGGGCTGTGTTTCGGCGGGGACTACAACCCGGAACAGTGGCCGGAGGAGACCTGGCACGAGGATGTCGCGCTGATGCGCGAAGCCAGGGTCAACCTGGTGAGCCTCGGAGTCTTCTCCTGGTCCGCGATCGAACCGCGGCAGGGGCACACTACCTTCGGCTGGCTCGACCGGGTCATGGACCTGCTGGCGGAGAACGGAATCATGGCAGCCCTCGCGACGCCGACCGCGTCTCCTCCGCCCTGGTTCGGCCTGGCCTATCCGGATGCGCTGCCGGTGTGGCCGGACGGCACGCGGCTGACGCACGGCAGCAGGGACACCTACTGCCCTGCAGCCCCGGCCTACCGCAGGGCCGCCGTCGGGATCGCTACGGCCCTCGCCCAGCGGTACGCCGGCCATCCGGCGCTGGCGATGTGGCACGTTCACAACGAGTACGGGACGACCTGCTACTGCGACCACGTCGCGAAGGCCTTCCGGCGGTGGCTTCGCCAGCGGTACACCTGCCTTGAGGCCCTGAACGAAGCCTGGACCACGGCGTTCTGGAGCCAGCGGTACGGGGAGTGGGAGGAGATCGGGCCCCCGCGGGCGACCCAGTATCTCGGCAACCCGGCACAGCTACTGGATTTCCGCAGGTTCCTCTCGGGGGAGCTGTTCTCGTGTTTCTCAGAGCAGCGGGCGGTGCTACGGGAGTTGACTCCGCAGGTACCGGTGACGACCAACTTCGTCTTCGGCGACTGGGTGCCTGTCGATCATCGTCGGTGGGCGGAGGATCTGGACTGCGTCGCGATCGATCACTACCCTGCCGTTCCCGGTCTCCCCGCAGCCGAGCACACGGCGTTCCACGCGGACCTCGCCCGCTCGTGGGCCGGGGGCAGACCGTGGCTGCTGATGGAGCAGGCGTCGAGTACGGTCAATGCCTCCGGTCGCCTGGTCGCGAAACGGCCGGGGGAGATGGCCCGGCACACCGTCGCGCACGTTGCCCGGGGATCACGCGGCGCGATGTTCTTCCAGTGGAGGGCTTCCCGGGGCGGGGCGGAGCAGCATCACGCTGCGCTCGTGGGGCATGCCGGGCCGGGCAGCCGGGTCTTCCGCGAGGCGGTCGACCTCGGCGCGTTGCTGGGCCGGCTGGCTGAGCTGGACGGGGCCACGGTTGAGGCGCCGGTCGCCATCCTGTGGGATGCGGAGGCCTGGTGGGCGCTCCTCGGACCGGGCCTGCCGTCGCCGGATCTCGACTACCTCGGGGCGCTCCAAGCCGCGCACCGGGCGCTGCTCCGGGCAGGGATCACGGCCGACTTCGCCGCGCCAGAGGCGGACCTGCGCGGGTACCGCCTGGTGCTGGTGCCCAGCCTGTATCTGACCTCGGACCAGGGGGCGACATCAGTGCGTCGCTATGTCGCCGGCGGCGGGCACGTGGTCGTCTGGTACAGCAGCGGCGTCGTCGACCTGGACACGCGGGTGTGGATCGGCGGTCATCCCGGCGCCTTCCGGGAGGTCCTTGGTGTTCGCGTCGAGGAGTTCCATCCGCTCCTGCCATCCGACAGCCTTCCGGTCGTGCCCGATGGTGCGAGCGCTGCGGCACTCGGCCTGGCAGCGGCAGAACAGCTGACCGGCCGGGTGTGGGCAGAGCACGTGCACTGCGCCGGGGCGGAGATCGTCGCTCGATATACCGCTGGCCAGCTGGCAGGGCTGCCCGCGATCACACGCAACGAGTACGGGGAGGGCATCGCATGGTACTGCTCGACCGGCTTGGACGAGGCGGACCTCGCGAGGCTGATCGGCGCGGCCCTGGCGCGGGCCGGCGTCACACCGCCGGCCGGGCTCCCCAGCCCGCCGTCCGGGGTCGAGATCGTGCTGCGCCGCTCTGGGCAGATCCGGTGGCTGTGTGTGCTGAACCACAACGATGAGCCATGCTCGCTGCCCCTGGCCGGGACCCCCTTCTCCGCCGGGAGCGATCTGGTGACCGGGTCGGTGGTCACCACGGCCGCCCCAGACGAGGCGGTCATCGTCCCCGCTGGAGGGATTGCCGTCATCCGATGCGAGTGAGGGCCAGCGCTGGTCTTGGCGGGCCTGACGGCCCGCCAAGACCAGGCTACTTCGGCAGTGCCGAGCGGCCGGGCCGCCGTCCGGCACTTCCCCCTGCCCGCCCGGTCACATTGCTGTGCAGGCCGAGCCGTTCAGGGTGAACTCGGTCGGTGCGGAGTTCATGCCGGTGGAGCTGGCTTGGAAGCCGAAGCTTACGCTTCCGTCCACCGCGACGGTGGAGTTGTATGCCATGTTTCTCGCGGTGACTTGCTGGCCATTTTGGGCGATGGCGGTGTTCCAGGTGCTCGTGACAGTCTGGTCGCCCGGGAACGTCCACTCCAGAGTCCAGCCATCGAGAGCGGCCCTTCCGCGGTTTGACATGGTCACGCTGGCCGTGAACCCCGTTGCCCAGGAGTTGGTCGAGTAGTACACCGTGCAGGGCCGGGCTCCCGGGGTGGGCTCCTCTGCGGGCATCTCAGCGGGCGATGACGGCTGGGCCGACCCCGGGTCGCCGGTTCCCTCGATGCTGGCCGGGCCAGCCGAGGCGCTCGCAGGCCCGCTCGGGCCACTGGTGGTCCTCAGATGCACGGCGACCAGCGAGTACGGCGTGATCAGCTGAGTCCTCGCGCTGCTGGAGGAGGCGTCAGTGGTGATGGCGGTCGCCCCGAGGGGGAAGCGGTCGACGGTGGCCTCCCGCGGCGGGGAGTACCCGCTGTAGGCGAGGGTCACCTCGTACGAGTTGCTCGGATCCTTGTTGATGAGCAGCACGTCCAGGCCGCCGCCGGTGCGTTTCACCGCGTGCGCTGCGACCTTCGGCCGGTTCGAGGCTGCGGCGACCAGGGTCTCGCCCTCGCTGACCAGCCTGGACAGCATCTGGATGCCGTAGTACGACCTGAACGGGACCTGGGCCGCGGGCTCAGAGCCGGAGCCGTTGGAGATGATGCCCTCGTCCCCGTGATCGGTCGCCCCGGTCACGTCCGTCGAGGCGGAACCAGCGCCGTTGTGGACGTTCCACCAGTCGACGTTCGCGATGCCGGATTCGGCTGCGACGAGGTACAGGTCCGCCGCCCAGAGCGCTTGGGCCTGAGTACTGCGCGGTGCGCCGCCGTTGACCTCGGTCACGAAGATCGGCATGGTACCAACTCCCCATCTGGAGAGATCAGCCCTGAACGCGGTGGTCGTTGAGGCCAGGGTTTGCGGCTTCGTCAGCATGTCCGCTTCGTCTGATCCTCCAGGATAGAAATGGACGATCGCGAAGTCGGCCTGGTCACCGACGATGGACAGCACTGTGTCGTTCCAGTCCGCGGTGTCTCCAGCGGCGATGACCCCATCTGGCCAGCTGCCCGGCGTCGTCAGCACGACTCCGACCTTGATCGTCGGATCGGCGGCCTTCATGCGGCTGGCGTACTCCAGGAAGTTGGTGGCGTAGGCCTTGGGACTCTGGTCGTCGTGGGTGTCGTTTTCCCAGCCAGAGCCGTAGTGGCCATTGCCGTAGACCTCGTTGCCGACCTCCCAGTACCGGATGCCGTAGTCCTTGGTGACGTTGGCGTACTCCACCCAGCTCGCGGCTTCCTCAGCGGTTCCGGAACCGTAGTTGACGGTGATGATCGGCTGTGCTCCGGCGGCCTGGGCCACGCCCATGAACGCGTCGAACCCCGTGTTTGGGGCGACGTAGCCGTCGTCGTCCGCCGTGCCGTCCTCCCAGTGATAAATGTCCGCATAGGATCCACCGGGATAGCGAAGGCATGTGATGCCGGCATCGGCCATCAGCGTGGCCGTCTGGGAGTCCGCCAGCAGGCTGTCCCATACCGCGAGGTTCGCGCCGACCTGCGTTTCGGAAAAGGCCCCAAGTGTCTGGCTGGCCGTGATCGTGACAGTGGCCTTGAGGGTCGACGCGGAGGCGGGCTGGGTCGCAACCCAGATCGCTCCGGACGCCGCGAGGACACCAACACTCCCCAACGCGACTTCCCGCCATGCGCCGCGTCGCCGGTGTCTTCCCGTCCAATATGGCGGAAGTCTCATGTGCCGCATACCTCCCTGTGTGCCGGGGTTGCGGGTCGTGCTGCCGGAGCCGTTGCCACACAGCTCCGAGCGATTGCCCCTTCGGTTGGTGTTCAACGTAGGTAGTCGGATCGGTGAGTACAATCATGCAGTTCAATAAGTACGTTGCCTCCGGACTTATGAAGTTGAAATTCAGACATACCGCTCGTTGTTGCGGTGAAAGTTTCACTGCGCCAAAGCTGTTTGACCAGATCGATGAAATCAACGCCCTTACCGCCGGCGACATCCAGCGCGTCGCCAGGCAGTATCTCGTGAAGA
>JAFGOK010000253.1 GCA_016926535.1 Micromonosporaceae bacterium
ATCGACGAGCTGGTCAGCCCCAGATTGCGCAGTAGTGGCAAAACCAAGATCAAGACCGTTGACGGGCGCACGGTCCGGATGCGGGTCGGATTCACTCCGGTACTGCGTGCGACGCGGCAAGCGGCGCAGCCAGCGGCGGGGCGGGCGACGGCTTCCTGCGGAAAGGGCGGTCAGTGATGAGCACTGCGGAACCGCTGCTCGAAATCAAGAACCTGTGCGTTGACTACGGGCTCGGAGACCAGGCGGTGACGGCGGTCCGCGACGTCACGCTGACCCTCAACCGGGGCGAGGTCCTTGGCCTGGCTGGGGAGAGCGGGAGCGGCAAGTCGACCCTGGCCTACGGGGTGACGCGGCTGCTGCCGCCCCCCGGGGTCGTCAGCGCTGGATCGGTCATCTACCACCCGCGGTCTGGGCCGAGCGTCGACCTCCTCGGCATGACCCCTGCCCAGCTGCGCGCGTTCCGCTGGGCGGAGACGTCAATCGTCTTCCAGGGGGCGATGAACTCGCTCAACCCTGTCCACAAGGTCGCGACCCAGCTGACCGATGTGATCAAAGCACATGAGCCGAAGCTCGGGGCTGCGGCCAGGGTCGCGCGGGCCAGACAGTTGCTGACGATGGTTGGCATCGCAGCCGACCGGATGGACAGCTATCCCCACCAGTTGTCCGGAGGAATGCGCCAGCGAGTGATGATCGGGATGGCGCTTGCTCTGGAACCCCAGCTCGTCATCATGGACGAACCGACGACGGCGCTGGACGTCGTCATGCAGCGGCAGATCCTGGGACAGCTGGTCGAGTTGCGCGAGCGGCTCGGGTTCTCCGTTCTGTTCATCACCCATGACCTTTCGCTGCTGGTCGAGTTCACCGACCGGATCGCCATCATGTACGGCGGGCAGATCGTTGAGCAGGCCCCGTCCGCCGAGATCTACGCCACCCCGCTGCACCCGTACAGCGACGGACTCCTGCATTCGTTCCCGGCGCTCAGAGGGCCGAGGCGCGAACTGGCCGGGATCCCCGGATCCCCGCCGGACCTGCGGGGCATGCCGCCCGGTTGCCCCTTCCACCCCCGGTGCCGGCGGGCGCTCGAGCAGTGCGAGACCCAGCCGCCGGTCTTGGCCCGGCCAGCGGGTGTGGGGGGCAATCGCACCGTTTCGTGCTGGTTGCACCCGGCATCTGCCACCATCGGACATGCCATGAACGGAGACCAGATCCTTGGAGACCCAGTTGGATCCCATTGACACCACGTCGTCTGCGGGGCTGCGAGCGTCGCTCGCGGGGCTGCCAGCGTCGTTCCGGTTCGGCGTCGCCACCTCGGCGTACCAGATCGAGGGAGCGATCGCGGAGGACGGCAGGACCCCCTCCATCTGGGACACGTACTGCCACGTGCCCGGAATGATCGAGAACGGGGACGTCGGGGACGCCGGATGTGATCACTACCACCGCATGCCGGAAGACGTCGCCCTCATGCGCGACCACGCCATCGGAACCTACCGGTTCTCGATCTCGTGGCCGCGGGTGCAGCCAGGGGGCCGCGGCCCGATCAATCCCGCCGGCATCGCCTTCTACGATCGGCTGCTCGACGAGTTGCTGGCGGCCGAGATTGAGCCCTGGGTGACGCTCTACCACTGGGATCTGCCCCAGGAGTTGGAGGACGCCGGCGGCTGGCCGGTCAGGGACACCGCCTACCGGTTCGCCGACTACGCCCTGGCCGTCTATGAGCGGCTCGGCGACCGTACCAGCCACTGGACGACGCTCAACGAACCGTGGTGCTCCGCCATGCTCGGCTACGCCGAGGGCCGGCAGGCTCCCGGGCGGACCGATTTCTCCGACGCCATCCGGGCGGTTCACCACCTGCTGCTCGGGCATGGTCTGGCGGCGCAGCGGATGAGGCAGGCGGCGAAGGGGCCGCTGGAACTCTGCCTGACGCTCAACATGGGCCACGCCTACCCGGCGACGGATTCCGCAGCCGACCAGGCGGCGGCCAGGAGAGCCGACGGGATGGGCGCGCGGCTCTACCTCGACCCGGTCGTGCTCGGCAGGTATCCGATGGACCTGCTGGAGGACTTCGCTGCCCAGCAGATCACGGTGCCCGTCGTTGACGGTGACATGGAGATCATTTCGACTCCGATCGACCTCCTGGGGATCAACTACTACTCCAGCCACTTCTTCTCCGGGGTCGATGAGCAGGGACGGACGACGGATGATGCCGGCCGGCCAGTGGTTCGGATGGTCTCCACCGGCCGGCCGGTGACGGCCATGGGCTGGGAGATCGTGCCGGAGGGTTTCACCGATCTGCTCGTGCGCCTGGCGAAGGACTACGGTCTGCCGATCGTCATCACCGAGAACGGGGCGGCGTTCGACGATGTCGCCGACGAGCGGGGTTTCGTCGCCGATCACGACCGGATCGCCTACCTCGCGTCGCACATCGGCGCGGTGGCCAGCGCCTGCCGGCAGGGGGCCGACGTGCGCGGGTACCTTGCCTGGTCGCTGCTGGACAACTTTGAGTGGTCCTATGGCTATGACAAGCGGTTCGGTCTGATCCGGGTCGACTTCGAGACCATGCGACGCACGCCGAAGCTCAGCGCGGCGTGGTACCGGGATCTGATCAGGAGCGTCCAGGGGAAGCCGGCGTAGACGATCGATCCCAGGTTGGGCTCTCGCCCGCGGCTCGCGGTTCCCGGCGGGGAGGTCGGGCAGCGATTCTCTCTTCCGCGGGCGAGAGCCCAGTTCCGCCGCGGGCGAGAGCCCGACGTCCCTGGACCTCAGAACTCCTGCTTGCGCATCCAGGCGATGGCCTCGTCAACGGAGGCGCAGTTGTACACGGTCAGGCCGCTGCCGGGGAACTTCGAGACGATGTCGACGACCGCGAGCCGGGCGATGACGCTCTGCGGCTGGACGACCGCCATGTACTGCGCCCCGGTCTCCAGGAAGCGGGGAAACCAGTCCCGATCGATCCAGTCCTTGTCGCGCTCGCTGATGACACCGATGTCGACGGTGTCGCCGATCCACTGCGCGTGTGGCTGGCGCCGCTTGAGCTCCCTGAGGCCCTCGTTGAGCCCGTTCTGGAGATCTCGCCCCTCGAATCCGCCATGCCAGGAGGTGATGACCGACCGGCAGCTGGGATCCCAGAGGATCGTCAGGTAGGAATACTCCTTGACGAGTTCCATGCGCTCACCACGCTCCAACCGGCCGGTACGACTACCGAATGTACTTGATCACGTGACTCACGCGGTGGCAACCTGGTTCCTTCCAGATCGCTTCGCGACGTATAGTGCCTCGTCCGCCCGGTTGAGGAGCGGTTCCAGCTGGGCATCCAGGCTGACCGGCGAGGCGAGGCCGACACTGACAGTTACCGGCAGGTCCCCAGCCGAGGTCGAGATGGGCTGGCCGGAGATGGTGCGGTGCAGCCGCTCAGCGACCAGCCTTGACGC
>JAFGOK010000254.1 GCA_016926535.1 Micromonosporaceae bacterium
AGTTGACGACGATAGTCTTCAGGACCGGCGCGCCAGCTCGCTGATGATGGCTTCGGTGGCTGTCGCGCCGAACCGCGTCGCGCCTGCGGCGTGGAGCTCCAGCAGCTGGTCGAGGGTCCGGATGCCGCCCGCTGCCTTGACCTGAACACCCTGACCCAGGGTTGCCCGCATCAGGCGCACGTCAGCGACGGTCGCTCCACTGGGGGCAAATCCGGTGGAGGTCTTCGCGAACGCGGCGCCAGCGCGCTCGACCGCCTGGCAGCCGGCGATCTTTTCCTCGTCGGTCAGGTAGGCGTTCTCGAGGATCACCTTGACGACGAGGCCGGGAACCGCCTCGACGACCGCGCGGATATCAGCCTCGACGGCGGGCAGGTCACCAGAACGCAGCCAGCCAATGGCCAGGACCATGTCAAGTTCTCTGGCGCCCTGGTCAACGGCTACGTTCGCCTCCGCGACCTTGACCGCGGTGGTGGTGCTGCCGTGGGGGAAGCCGACAACGGTCCCCACCTCGACCCCGGTACCCGCCAGCAGGCGGGCGGCCCGCGGCACGTCGCAGGGGCGGGCGCAGACCGAGGCGACCTGGTAGCGCGCGGCCAGGGCGCAGCCCTCTTCGACCTGGGTGGTGGTCAGGGTCGGGTGCAGGAGCGAATGATCGATCATCTTGGCCAGGGCCTCGACCCCTGGCAAGGCCGAGACGTGGCCGGGGGGTGGGGTCACAGCTGTCACGAAGAGTTCCCCGCTTTTCTCTCCAGCCGCCCGTTGAACAGGGCGGTCAGGTCAATATCATCGAGGCTTGCGACCGCGAGGGTAGCACCGGCGGCCAGCAACCCGGCGTCAGTGGTCCGCTCGATGCCGATCGAGGACATGCCGGGAGTCTCTGGCGACAGTCCCCCGCCCAGGTGACGGGAGACGGGCCCGATCGGCGCTGCCGGCGGGGGTCGGATGCCCCGCCGGCAGCCATCATGCCAGCATGCCCTCCGGCAACCCGACGATCACAATCCCATCGGGGCAGGGGCGGAGAGGCTGGAAACCGTTGATTCCTCGGGCTGCTGCGACCCCTGGCAGAACTCGTCCTTCGCTGGAAGTACCCCGCTGGCCAGGAAGGTGTCGGTGATGGCGTCGGCGCACGAGCCGCTGCCGTAGACCCCGTGCCCACCGGCGTTCACTCCGACAAACGCCGCCCTCGCCCCGAGCGCCTTGCGCATCCCGAGGCCAGAGGCCCAGGACGTGGCGGGATCCCGCTGGTTCTGGAGGATCAGGATGTTCCGCTGCCCCTTGCTGCTGACCTTGACGGGTCCTTCGGCCGCAGGGCGCTTCCAGAAGGTGCACGGCCAGACGTTGCTCGGCATGCCCGCGGTCAGGGGCCAGGCCTCCCGATCCCGGGCGACGTTGCGCCGGTACTCGCTGGCCTTCCTCGGCCAGCTGGCGTCGCCGCAGGTCACCGCGTAGAGCGCGGCAATGCCGTTGTCCGCCGGGATGCCCTGCGCCATCGCCGGCCACAGGGAGCTTCGCTGCGTACGCAGCGCTTTCGCAAGGTTGGCGGTCCCTTCCGCCCCGGTCCCGGCCCCAGCACCAGCCCCAGCACCAGCCCCGGCATCTGCCCCAGCATCTGCCCCGGCATCTGCCCCAGCACCGTCCGCCAGATCGGCGATCTCGCGCCAGATCTCGCTGAGTTCTGGCAGATCCTGGTCCGAGTACAGGTACTCGCGGGTGATCTCGCGGAGCAGGTTGCCGTTGATCGTCAGACCGAGGGCTGGCGCGGCGACGGGCTGAGTGTCGAGCCGGCCGGCCAGGTCCAGGTACGCGGATCTGACCTCCGCCGCCGTCGTCCCGAACCCCAGCGTGGCATCGCGCTCGGCAACGTACCCGGCGATATCGGGGAATCGGAGCTCGACCGCCGAGTTCCAGGTGCGCCACAGGTCATACCAGACGAGGGTCGGATCGACCGCGCTGTCCAGCACGATCCGGTCCGCCCGCCCCGGGAAAAGGGTCGCGAAGACCGCTCCCAGGTAGGTGCCATACGACCACCCGATATAGGACAGCCGGGGCTCCCCCAGCGCCGCCCGGATCCGGTCCATGTCCCGCGCGGTGTTCGCGGTAGTCATGTGGGGCAGCAGGTCCCCTGACAGCTGCGCGCAGGATGCCGCCGTGTCCCTGGCGAAGGCGATGTTGCGATCGATCGATCCATCCGCCGCCGGGTACGGCAGGATGAGGTCCAGCTCGACCTCGTCGGGGATCCCGCAGGTGACCGCAGTGCTGTTGCCGACCCCGCGAGGGTCGAACCCGACAAGGTCGTACTGGTCAAGGACTTCCTGGGGCAGGAACCGCACCAGGTCACTGGGCAGATCCCGCCCCTGGCCCCCCGGCCCGCCAGGGTTGAAGAGCAGGATCCCGCGGCGCTGTGCCGGCTGGGCCGTCGTGATCCGGGAGATGGCCACCTCGATGCTGCGGCCCCCGGGACGCCGGTAGTCCAGCGGCACCAGCAGCGTCGCGCACTCCTGCCGAGGGTCGAGCTCATAGGCCGGGGACGGGCAGGCGCCCCAGGTGAGGTCGGCAGTCGTCGCCGCGACCGCCGGCGACGGCGACTGGACCACCACCCCCACGCCGAGGAGCGCTGCCAGCGCCGCCGACAACCATCGCGTCATCATCCATGACCGACTATGTTGAGTCATGGA
>JAFGOK010000255.1 GCA_016926535.1 Micromonosporaceae bacterium
CAACCACGGCAGCCCCCGCCGCGATGAACATGCCGCGCAGCACGAGCGCCAAGATGATCCCGATAAACAGAAGCTTCTGTTGATACTGGCGTGGAACAGCGAATCTGCTCATAATAATGACAAAAACGAACAGATTGTCCACGGAGAGGCTGTATTCGGTGAGCCACCCGGCAAAAAACTGCCCGGCATAGTCGCCGCCAGCCGCGACCAACACCCCAACACCAAACAGCATCGCGAGCGTGACATACGCCACAACCCACATCGTTGATTCACGGACCGATGGCTCGTGGGGACGCCGCCCGATGATGACGAGATCAAAAACGATGACGATGCCAAGCCCAACCAGTGTCGCCGCCCACAACCATCCCGGCACGTTCATCGGACACGACCTCCGGAATCCCCGGCGCCACCGCCACACCACAGAGGCGAGGGCAGCCTGATGCTGTCCGGAAGGTCTCTCCCGCCGTTGCAGTAACGACCGACGGCCCCGGGCCCTCACACGCAGAGAGCCGTGCTGACGATGCCGCCGCGAGGGAATACTCCCCTCCCCAGGACAACATTGTCGCCCATCACCCTCGGCGACTGGAACAGGGGATGCCGAACAGGTGGAGAACTCACCGGACAGGGACAGATCAGTCGTCTCCTAACGGCCTACAGCAGGCGTCCGAGGAGATCGAAGTACCAGGCCATGACCCCGACTGTGGCGCATCCCACAGTGAGGCCGATCAGCGCGACGGCACGACGCCAGCGCCCGCCGGAATGGTCGCCCGCCGAGTCGCACGTCGGGTCGCCCTCGGTATCGAAGCCCTCAACGCTGGCTGCGAGCTCGGTGTTTCTCTCGGCGACCTCCACGGCCCCTGCGATCCTGGCGGCCCCTGCGATCCTGATGACGCCGCCGGCCTCCGGATCGGGTCCTCCCTGGTGGCCATCTGTGAACGCTTCACTGCGGGACTGCCCAGACCCGATGGCGGCCAGCCCCGTCACAAGCGCCGCATCGCACGCCGGGTCGAGCGCCACATCGCACGCCGGGTCGAGCGCCGGGTCGAACACCTGATCGGGCGTCGTGGGCTCCGGCTCATCGGGAACCGCCTTGAGCCCCTCAAGGACCGCTTCCAGGGTGGCGAGCAGGGCATCGCTGTCCGAGGCGAGCCGCGCCGGCACGTGCGCCTGGGAGCCTGCGGGAGCCTGCGACCGCAGCGCTGCGGCTCTGGCAACTCGCGCAGGGCCAAGAGCCGCAGCGAGGGCACCTGGATCACGCCGGACCGGCACATGAGGCGAAGCGCTGATCCTCGCCGGATTCATCTCATCGTGCAGGTCGTATGCCGCCTTCATGGACATCCCTCGCAAACGGCCGCGACTGCCATTCTCACGTAGGGCAGCAGTATCTCCGACGAGCATGGTCCACGCCACCATCACCACCCATCGGAGCCGTCGTGATGGCTCTCCCGGCAGGAGGCCGGGACGACGTTAAGGCAGGTCCATGGCTCGCAGTTCCCGCTTCAGTTCGGCGATCTCGTCCCGAATCCGTGCGGCGAGTTCGAACTGCAACTCTCTCGCGGCCGCCAGCATCTGATCGCTCAGTTCCGTGATGAGCGTCGCCACCTCCGCGCGTGCCTCGGCCTTCGTCGGGGTCCTCCGGGCGCCTCCCGAGGCTTTCCCGCCGCGAGGCAACGCCATCCCGCCTCGGCCACGACCATCCGCACCACCCACCCCCGCTCTGGAGGGCTGGCGGCCCTGGCCTTCCGTGACCGCCGCCGCCTCATCGGCCGCACGGTAGATGTCGTCGAGAAGGTCACCCAGCTTCTTCCGAAGCGGCTGCGGATCAAGCCCATGGGCCTGGTTGTGCGCTACCTGCTTCGCCCTGCGCCGGTTCGTCTCGTCGATCGCGAGCGCCATGGCCTTGGTGACCTTGTCCGCATACATGTGTACCTGCCCGGAAACGTTTCGGGCGGCACGCCCGATGGTCTGGATCAGCGCCGTCCCGGACCGCAGGAACCCCTCCTTGTCCGCGTCGAGGATCGAGACCAGGCTGACCTCGGGGAGGTCAAGCCCTTCCCTCAGCAGATTGATGCCAACGAGGACATCGAAGTCACCCCGCCGCAACTCTCGCAGCAACTCGATTCTCCGCAGGGTGTCGACCTCCGAATGGAGATAGCGCACCCTGATGCCCTGCTCCAGCAGATAGTCGGTCAGATCCTCCGACATTTTCTTGGTCAGGGTCGTCACCAGGACGCGCTCGTCGCGCTCGGCCCGCGACCGAATTTCATGAATGAGATCGTCGATCTGCCCCTTGGTCGGTTTGACAACCACCTCGGGATCGACGAGGCCAGTCGGCCTGATGACCTGCTCGACGAACTCACCTCCGGTTTGCGCCAGCTCCCAGTTGCCTGGCGTCGCGGACATGTAGATTGTCTGGCCGACCCGATCGGAGAACTCGTCGAATCGCAGCGGACGGTTGTCCATGGCGCTCGGCAGGCGGAACCCGTGCTCGACCAGGGTCCGTTTTCGAGAGGCATCCCCCTCATACATTCCGCCGATCTGTGGCACAGTGTTGTGCGACTCGTCGATGATGGTCAAGAAATCGTCCGGGAAATAGTCAAGCAGGCAACTTGGAGGGCTTCCCTCCGCACGATCGTCAATATGTCGAGAGTAGTTCTCGATACCAGAGCAGAACCCGACCTGCCGCATCATCTCGATGTCGTAGGTCGTCCGCATCCGCAGGCGCTGTGATTCCAGGAGCTTGTTCTGCCGCTCCAGCTCGGCGATCCGGGCCTCCAACTCGACCTCGATCCCCCGGATGGCCAGCTCCATCCGCTCCTGGCCAGCGGCGTAGTGGGTCGCGGGGAAGACCACGAGCGATGCGGCCGATCGAATCTCCTCCCCCGTCAGCGGGTGGAGATAGGTCAGCCGCTCAATCTCATCCCCAAACAGCTCGATACGGATCGCCAATTCCTCATATGCTGGGATGATTTCCAGGGTGTCGCCCCGCACCCGGAACGTACCCCGCTCAAAGGCAACATCATTTCGAGTGTACTGAATATCGACCAGGCGGCGAAGCAACTGGTCTCTCTCGATCTCGTCCCCGACGTTGACCATTACCGCCTGAGCGAGGTATTCCTCCGGAGCGCCTAGCCCGTAGATGGCCGAAACGGTGGCGACAACAACGACATCCCGCCGGGTCAGCAGACTCATCGTCGCCGCGTGGCGAAGGCGCTCGACCTCTTCATTAATTGACGAATCTTTCTCGATATACGTGTCGGTCTGCGGGATATACGCCTCAGGCTGATAGTAGTCGTAGTAGCTGACGAAATACTCCACGGCGTTGCGTGGCATGAGCTCGCGAAACTCCTTCGCAAGCTGCGCCGCAAGCGTCTTGTTCGGCACGATAATCAGGGTTGGCCGCTGCAGCCGCTCGACGAGCCACGCCGCGGTCGCGCTCTTGCCGGTGCCCGTCGCACCGAGTAGGACGACGTGACGCTCCCCCCTCCGCAGACGACGCTCCAGCTCAGCGATGGCGGTCGGCTGGTCGCCGGCCGGTGTGAAGTCGCTGATGACCTGAAATTGGCCATCCATGCGGGGTATGTCGAGTGCCATGGCCTCACCGTACGCCGATGGTGTGACAGGCCCTGTGCACACGTTCAGTGGCATCATGCTCTCACCCGGGTGACACCCCACGCAGGGTGGGCATGCACATTCAACAATGCGATTGTGTCATAAAGATCATCGCGCTACGGTTGCCCTGTAGGCCGCTCGCGGCGGCCGCCCGAAGTGATCGACCAGTCCGAAAAGGACGGCTCCCTTCGGCAGACGGTTGCAGCCCCGACCCATCGGGTCGGCGAGCGCACCGCTTGGTCGCGCATCAGGCGCGGACCGGCCGCCGCGAGCGCCCCCGCAGCACCCTCACCGGTGCTGCCGCCGCAGCCCCTGCCCCCGCCCACCGGCCAGCCCATGCAGATCACGCCACACGTGGTCGACCCGGACCATCAGTTCCTCGTACGAGCCGTTGTTCTCGATGACGATGTCCGCGATGGACGCCCGCTGAGCGTCGGTTGCCTGAGCAGCGATCCTCGCTCTGGCTTCCGCCTCGGTCATACCCCGGACGGTGATCAACCGGCTCAAACGGACCTCCTCGTCGGCCTGCACGACGATCACCAGGTCGTACTCGTCCCCGAGCCCGGCCTCGACCAGCAGCGGAACGTCGTTGACGACGACAGCGTCCGCAGGTGCCCGCTCCGCCAGTTCCCTCGACCGGGCGACCACCCGCGGGTGGATGATCCCCTCCAGGACGCTCCGCGCCTGCTGGTCCCGGAAGACGAGCGCCGCGACGGCCCTGCGATCGAGTGCTCCATCCGACCCAAGCACCCCGTGGCCAAGGCGCGACACCACCTCGGCAAGCCCCGGGCTGCCCGGCTCGACGACCGCTCTCGCCAGCCGATCCGCATCGATGACGACAGCGCCATGGGTAGCCAGTCGATCGCAGACGGCGCTCTTGCCCGCTCCGATGCCCCCGGTCAGTCCGACGATCAGCACAGCTCCGCTCAACCCCATTCGGGCGGTCTTTGGCAATTCATCATGACGAGACGTACACCACGACTAAAGATTGCGCAATACAGTATTTGTCTAGTTATTTCACCCTCAAGGAGGCGCAGCGGTGACGGGGAACCCTGCCCAGCGCAGTCAGGTTGACACAGAGCCCGACGATCAGGCGATCCCGGCAGGCGAGTACTGCGGTAGTCACCGGATCGGGTCCGTGTCCGGCCGAAAGCTCTCCGCCGGAGTGGCCGCCCGCAGGCAGTCCGGCCGGATCCCATGGACGGGCAGGGACCAACGCGTTCGAGGCCGGGCCGGCGGTGGACGACACCGGGCCGGCAGTCCAGGGCTCCAGCCATACCGCGATCGCCCGGTGCCCGACCAGCAGCCAGCCGACCAGCGCTCCGGCAACCGGGATCACCCGGTCGGCAGGTCCACGGCGCAGACGTCGGCCCGCTTCGCCGGACCGGTGCGCTTCGCCGGACCGGTGCGCTTCGCCGGGATTGCCTCGTTCATCGCTGTCATGACAACCCTGACCGTCGGCAGCTGGTACACGCTGGCCGGCGCAGCTGCGATTGCCCAAATGATCGCCCCGTGACTCATGGTGGAGGCCCCGCTGGGACGTATCCCAGCGGGGCCTCCACCATGCACTCATACGACAGAACGAGACACGCCCTAGCGGTTGCCCCCGGCGAGCTTCTCCCGGAGCGCCGCGAGCGCCTCGTCCGTCGCCAGCGTTCCGCTGGGCTCCTCCGCCTGCCGAGCCGGCGCAGTCGCAGCAGAGGAGGCCGTACCCCCGCCGCTGACCGGCGCAACACCAGCAGCATCGGCGGTCGCCTCGGCAGCCCTCGCCGTCTGCACCTGCTTGGTGTGGGCCTCCCAGCGCTGGCGGGCCTCGGCGTACTGCCGCTCCCACTCCTCACGCTGCTTGTCGAAGCCCTCCATCCACTCGGCGGTCTCCGGGTCGAAGCCCTCCGGGTAGATGTAGTTGCCCTGCTCGTCGTAGGTGGCGGACATGCCGTAGAGGGTCGGGTCGAAGTGCTCCTCGCCCTCAACGAAACCCTCGTTGGCCTGCTTGAGCGAGAGCGAGATCCGGCGACGCTCCAAGTCGATATCGATGACCTTGACCATGACGTCAGAGCCGACCTGCACAACCTGCTCCGGAATCTCCACGTGGCGCTCGGCCAGCTCGGAGATGTGCACCAAGCCCTCGATACCATCATCAACCCGCACAAACGCCCCGAACGGCACCAGCTTGGTGACCTTGCCTGGAACGATCTGCTGGATCGCGTGGGTCCTGGCGAACTGCCGCCACGGGTCCTCCTGGGTCGCCTTCAGCGACAGGGAGACCCGCTCGCGGTCAAGGTCAACGTCGAGCACCTCGACCTCGACCTCCTGGCCGACCTCGACCACCTCGGACGGGTGGTCAATGTGCTTCCAGGACAGCTCGGAGACGTGCACCAGACCGTCGACCCCGCCAAGGTCGACGAAAGCGCCGAAGTTGACGATCGAGGAGACGACGCCCTTGCGCACCTG
>JAFGOK010000256.1 GCA_016926535.1 Micromonosporaceae bacterium
CGACGAATCCGGTAGATCCGGCGGATCGCCAGCGGCGTCGCCCTCCCGGTCGTTCAGCGGAGTTCGCATAGGTTGCAGCGTAGAACGCCGCTGGTGGGTACTGGTGCGAAGGGCGACGCACCCCGCCGGGGTTTCCGGCCGGGTCGTCGGCGACCGCCCCACCGGATCAGCCGGTGAAGTGGCAGAGGGGTCCGGCCAAGGACCGGACCCCTCACCTCGTAGTAACGCACCTACTCGCGTCAGGCGCTGGTCTTGACCGCCACCGGCTTCGCCTCGGCGTCCTCGCCGTCTGCGATGGCCATCGGCTTGCGCTTGCTGTTGAAGACAGCCGCGACGACGATCGCGACAGCGACGGCCGCGATCCCAACCCGCAGCGGGGTGTTGGCGTCCGAGCCCTCGCTGTACATGACGACCGCAGGAGCGATCAGCAGCGAGACCAGGTTCATCACCTTGAGCAGCGGGTTGATCGCCGGACCGGCGGTGTCCTTGAAGGGGTCACCGACAGTGTCACCGATGACGGTCGCGGCGTGGGCCGGCGAGTTCTTACCGCCGTGCGCGCCGTCCTCGACCATCTTCTTGGCGTTGTCCCAGGCCCCACCGGAGTTGGCCAGGAAGAGGGCCATCAGCGTTCCCGAGCCGATCGCGCCGGCGAGGTATGCCGCGAGCGGGCCGACGCCCAAGCCGAACCCGACGGCGATCGGAGCCAAGACCGCCAGCAGACCAGGGGTCATCAGCTCACGCTGGGCATCCCGGGTGCAGATGTCAACGACCTTGCCATACTCCGGGCGCTGCGTGCCGTCCATGATGCCCGGCAGCTCACGGAACTGCCGCCGAACCTCGTAGACCACCGCGCCCGCGGAGCGGGAGACCGCGTTGACGGCAAGGCCGGAGAACAGGAACACCACAGCGGCACCGATGAGCAGTCCGACGATGTTCGACGGGTTGGCGATGGTCAGGAACGAGTCGATGGTGTCCTCGACCCCGGCCTTCTCCAGGGCTTCCTGCATCGTGTTGGTGTAGGAGCCGAACAGCGCGGTCGCGGCCAGCACGGCCGTCGCGATCGCAATACCCTTGGTGATCGCCTTGGTGGTGTTGCCGACGGCGTCAAGGTCGGTCAGGGTACGGGCACCCTGCTCGTCGATGTCGCCGGACATCTCGGCGATGCCCTGGGCGTTGTCGCTGATCGGGCCGAAGGTGTCCATGGCGACGATGACGCCGACCGTCGTCAGCAGGCCAGTGCCGGCCAGGGCGACCGCGAACAGCGACAGGGTGATGGAGCTGCCGCCGAGCAGAAAGGCACCGTAGACCCCGGCACCGATGACCAGCGCGGAGTAGACAGCGGACTCGAAGCCAACGCTGACCCCGGCGAGGACGACGGTCGCCGCACCGGTGAGGGCCGACTTGCCGATGTCCTGGACCGGACGACGGCCCGTCTCGGTGAAGTAGCCGGTCAGGGCCTGAATCACGGCGGCGAGCACGATACCGATGACGACGGCGACGATCGCGACGATCCGGGGGTCCCGGTCGGTGACGTCAGTGAGCTTGCTGCCCGTCAGGTCGGCGAAGCTGGCCGGCAGGTAGGCGAAGACCGCGCCAGCCACCATGATCGCCGAGATCGCGGCTGAGATGTAGAACGCACGGTTGATGGCGGTGAGGCCATTCTTGTCGGAGTCACGCAACCGGGTGATGAACACTCCGACGATCGCGGTGATGACCCCGATGGTCGGCACGATGAGCGGGAAGACTAGGCCTTCCTCGCCGAACGCCGCCTTGCCGAGGATCAGTGCCGCAACCAGCGTCACGGCGTACGACTCGAAGAGGTCAGCGGCCATGCCGGCGCAGTCGCCCACATTGTCGCCGACGTTGTCCGCGATGGTCGCGGCGTTGCGCGGGTCGTCCTCGGGGATGTTCTGCTCGACCTTGCCGACAAGGTCGGCCCCGACGTCCGCGGCCTTGGTGAAGATACCGCCGCCGACCCGCATGAACATGGCCAGCAGCGCGGCGCCGAAGCCGAAACCCTCAAGCACGGTCGGAGCGTCGCCCTCGTAGATCAGGACGACGAGGGACGCGCCGAACAGACCGAGGCCAACCGTGAGGAATCCCACAACGCCACCGGTGCGGAACGCGATACTCATCGCGCCCTTCCGGTCCCCGTCCCGAGCCGCCGAGGCGACCCGCACGTTGACCCGAGTGGCCAGGCCCATGCCGGCCCACCCGATGAAGGCGGAGAAGCCCGCGCCGACCAGGAAGAAGACCGATCGGCCGATCTTGACGCTCGAACCGCCCTCGTTGACCGGCAGCAGGAACAGCAGGACAACGGCGATAATGACGAAAATGCCGAGCGTCCGGAACTGGCGCATCAGGTATGCTGTGGCACCCTCCTGCACCGCCGAGGCGATCTCCTGCATCTTTGTGGTGCCCTTACCGGTCGCGAGCACGGCCTTGACTAGGCCGAACGCGAAGCCCAACGCCACGAGCGCGATGACCGCGGCAACGATGACGTAAGTTGGGTTGCTACCGGTCAGGGACAGCTCGCCTCCGGCGGCGAGTGGTGGGACTACTGATGGCCCCATGTCTTGTCCTCCTGTACCGAAACATGGTCACGCCGAGGCCGTCCAGCCATCGGCGAATCTTGACGAGATGATCTCGACGTTTTCGATCGACGCGACAGGTAACCTCGGGGGTGGCAACGACGCCGGGGGTACTGTAGCGGCCCGCTGCCGAGCCAATACAACCGAGAATGCCTACTCTCCCTGGTCGGAGGGGCTCCCGAGGTGTTCTACGCCACTTCCACCACATCCGATGACCGTGAAAGCACCGCTAGTCTGCCCATGACACGATTATCTTGTGCCATTTGATGACCATTGGCCTTTATCGTCACTTTTCAAATGCTCAAGCGGCCAGGACATCCGTACCTGCGTCCCGACTCCCCCTGGCACCGATGCCACCTCCAGGTCATCCACCAACCCGGCGAGGAGCGCCAACCCCATCTGCGCCACGACGACTTCCTCCGCCAGCGTGTCTGGTGTCACAGCTGGCCCCTGAGCGGTCCCGTCGAGGTATGCGGCCGGATCCGCATCACACCGCGATCTGGTCGGGGTGTTCGCGGCATGATCGGTGACCCGCACGGTGAACCTGTCATCATCGGTCATCGCTACATCGACCAGCTCGGACAGTCCAATCGAACGGTGCAGCGCGACGGCCCGGGAGCAGGCCTCGCCGATCGCGAGTCGGATCTCCTCCAGAAGCTCCTCAGCGACCCCGGCCCGCCTCGCCATGGCCACCCCAACGAGGCGGGCAGTACGCACATGAGCGGGCGCGGGGGAAAAGGACAGCCGCACCGTCGGCATGCCGATCACGCCGGCAGTTCAGCGTCGGCACCTGGCACCGCGGTTGCGGCCTCAACGGTGTCGTACAGCAAAAACACCCGATCCAGCGCCGTGATACGGAACACCTTCAGCAGTCGCTCATGCGAGCAGACCAGGCCAAACGTCCCGTTCACTCCGCGAAGCCTCCGCAACGCCCCGACCAGGACGCCCAAGCCGGTCGAGTCGAGGAACTCGACTCTGTTCAGGTCGACGACGGCGTGCCGTGAGCCCAGGTCGAACAGCTCAATCAACCGTTCACGCAGCCGCGGGGCCGTGTAGACGTCAACCTCGCCGCAGACCTCAAGCACGGTGTGGCCGTCAACGACGCGCGCCGACATCCCCAGCTCCATCCGGACCTCCTCGGGCAGGCAGAGACGACACGTCCAACGCGCGCAGTTCCTTTCGCATCTAACCATCGCTTGTCAGGGACCGCGACGGATACCACGCTGCTGGACCAGCGCCCATCACCTGAGACGGGTACCTGAATCTTTCGGTTTCCTTTGGTTTCCTTCGTCCTTCGTTGGGAGGCCAGGACCCGCGATCGATTCCCAGCCCGCGCCGATCACGATGCTGGCGCACGGGCCGGCCCGGCGCGAGCGGTCGCCCGCATTCCCGGCGAGGCGCCTTTCGAGGCGCCCTTCGAGGTGCTCTCCACGGTGCTCTCCACGGTGACGACAAGATCCAATACATCGAGTTCGCACTCGATCATCCGAGCCTCGTTCGCTGCCACGATCACAGCGGCACGCCCGCAGGCCGGGGCTTCCCCAGAAGCCGCCAGCCGAGCCCCAGCCAGAGCCCCGAGATCAGCGGCCGTGCTGGCTCTATGCCGCTGCACAACGCCGTCGGCTGCGATCACAACACCCGAGGCCAACGAGATTAGGCAAAGGCCGAGGGCCG
>JAFGOK010000257.1 GCA_016926535.1 Micromonosporaceae bacterium
CCCCGCATCTGCTGAGCCCCTGGGCACCCACGAGACGCGCTCTCAGCGACAGCCCTGCACCCGACCTCGACCGTATCTTGACCTCTCATCCATGCGGTCTGGACGTACGCTTCCTATGGTCGAAGGGTCGGGCTACAGCAGGGACTCAGCTGGTTCGACATGGTTCGTACGACCTGCCGAAACACGACGGTACTGAGGAGATCATGGCAGCCTGTGAGTACCTGCAAGGATGCGCCTTTTTCAATGACCGCATGGCGGACATGCCGCTGGTTTCGGAAATACTGAAAGACCAGTACTGTCGATCGAACATGAAGCAATGTGCGCGGTATCGACTGCAAAAAAAAGGACGTCCGGTACCTGACGACCTGTTCCCGGATGAGGCCGAGCACGAGTCGGACGAAACGGTCCTTGAATGGCACGACCAATACCCCTCTGAACCACCCCCCTGGAAAATCGACTCTTATCCAATGAGGGATCTTGACTCAAGCCCCGCGGAATCTGACCGAATTCCAGAACATGCGTCGTCTTCGTATTGGTCTCGGAACCAGTGAGGCCGAGACAGCTCCCGAAGCGGGCCATCAGGCCGCAACAGCGGCGATGGGACGCCTCGGCGAGGCCCCGGCAGCATTGGTGATTGTGTATGCGTCCGTCCGGTATGATCTGCCCAGCCTCCTTGACGCCATTCGCGAGGTCACCGGGGCGGCCCCTCTGGTCGGTGCCTCCACCACCGGGCACTTCCACGACGGTCAGATCACAGAACCTGGCCGCGGGGTTGCCGTCCTGGTCCTGAGTTCCGGCCGGTATGAGTTCACCACCGGATCGGCGACCGGGCTCACCGCCGACGGGTGCGCGACGGGACAGGCCCTTGCCAAGGCAGCCCGCCAGGCCGCTGGTGAGCAGACCAGGCAGCACACTGCCCTGCTCGTACTGTCCTGCGGTCTGACCGGCGATCAGCAACAGCTGATCAACGGCATCTACCGGGTCCTCGGTGCCGCAGTCCCGATCGTCGGCGGAGCCTCCAGCGACGACCGGCGGATGCAGCAGACCTTCGTCTTCCACAACGGCACGGTGCTCACCGACGCTGCCGTCGCGGTGTGGATCGGTTCGGACAACCCGATCACCATTCTGCGGGCCCACGGCTGGCAGACCCTCGGGCTGCCCCTGCCCATCACCGGGGTCGACGGGTTCGTCGTACGGTCCATCGCCGGCCGGCCTGCGAGGGAGGTGTTCAACGAGAACGTCGACCAGGCCCGCGCCGACGCCAGTGGCCCGGCGGCGACAGCAGGCCCAGCGCCCGGGGAGCCGGTGCGGCTGCTCGGTGAGGCCGGGAGGTGCTTCGGGCTCATCGAGCCGGACGGCAGCCGCCTGCTGCGCGGCTGCTACGTCGGTGACGAGAACGAGATCCGGACCTGGGTGCCGCTGCCGCCGTATGCCGCCGTGCAAGTGATGGCCTGCACCCAGGACGATCTCCTGGAGGCCTGTGACGAAATCGCGCACCAGGCGCTAGCCGGCTCAGAGCCCCCGGCGGTGCTGCTCGCCTTCAGTTGCATCGCCCGGCTGGGCATGCTGCACGACCGGGTCGGGGAGGAAGCCGCCCGGCTCCAGGCCGCTATGGGCGAAGTCACAACGTTCGGATTTTACACCTATGGGGAATTCGCCCGGACCACCAGTATCGATGGCGTCCACAATGCCACCATCACCGCGCTCGCCCTCTAGGGCGGGTCACGGGTCAGACGACCGCCCCGGGCATTTGCGCGACGACAGCGCACTGGTTGATCGGCTACGCGAGCAACTCGCGGACGCGACCGCGACCGCGTGCAAGGCATACCAGGACAACGCGCGGCTGGTTCGGGTGCTTTCGGTCATCGCGCAGCCCTCCGCCCCGGAGAAGCTCAGCGACCAGGTGCTGACTGTGATCTCGCAAACGTTCAACGCGAGCGTCGTCTGCCTGGTCCGGCTGGTCGGCGACCGGCTGATCGTCACGGACGGGTGTGGGCTGCCAGAGGACGACCCGGCATACACCGAGGGGTGGCCGGCGAGCAAGGCGGCCGTCGAGGCCCTCTCCAGCGGAGAGGCCATCGGCACAGCGGCCGCGGAGCCGGACGGCGCGGACCCGGACGTTCCTGCCCCGCTCGCGGGGCTCGGGGTCCGATCCGCCGCGTGGGTGCCCATGCGTTCCGGGGATGGGCTGGACAATGAACTGCTGGTGATCTACCGCAGTACCGGGGAACCGATGTCCCTGGCAGAGCTGCGGCTGCTGGAGTCGGTGGCGTTCCGGCTCACTGTCGCCGTCGAGTCCAGCGAGCGGACCGTCCTCGCGCAGCGGCTGGCGGACTCCGGGCACCGCCTCACCCGGCACCTCAACCACGACTCGCTGTTTCGCGAGGTCCCCAGGCTGCTGCGGGAGCTGCTCTCCGCCAACGACGCCTGGGCCATCGTCATCAAGGACGGCCTGGCCCAGCGACCGCGGGGGAAGACCTCTCCCGGATGGCCCTGCCCTGCCGCGACCCTGCCCGGATGGCAGACCATCCAGGCGGGCCAGCCCTATCGGGACGTGATATGCCAGTGGCCAGACCTCGACCCCTCCGGCCAGCAGCAGCCAGTGGCCTTGCTGTGCGTCCCGGTGGCCCGGGACGAGCTTCCCGCCTCCCTGCTGTATGCGACGCGGGACGTCTCCCGCCCGTTTCTCGACTACGAGGTCGAGGCGGCGACGACCTTCGCGTACTATCTCCGGTCCGCCATGATCAACGCCGAGCTGTACCAGGCGATGCGCCGCAGCGAGACCATCCTGCGCCACCGGGCCAGCCACGACGCCCTGACCGGGCTGGCCAACCGGGAGCTGGCCAACCAGCAACTGACCGAGGCCCTGGACAGGGCGGAACCGTCGAGGGTCGGCCTGCTGTTCTGCGACCTCGACAGGTTCAAGGCCGTCAACGACCGGCTCGGCCACGACGTCGGGGACGAACTGCTCAAGATGGTCGCCGATCGCCTTCGTCGCTGCATGCGACGGGGGGATCTCCTGGCCAGACTCGGCGGGGACGAATTCGTGTTCGTCCTCGACGGGGTCCGGGATCTCTCAGACGTGCTGGACGTCGGCCGCCGGGTGACGAGCTCGCTGCTGGAACCCTTCGAACTCGCCGATGAACTCATCCGGGTCTCCGTCAGTGTCGGAGGGGTCTGCGGGACCAGGGGGCGCACCACGGCGGTCGCCATGCTGCGAGACGCCGATGCGGCGATGTACACGGCAAAAGGCCGCGGCCACGGCCTCGTCGAGATCTTCGACGACGACGCCTCGCTGCGGTCGCTGGACCGTCTCGACCTCCGGTCCGATCTCGAATACGCCCTTGAGCGGCGGCAACTGTCCGTGTGCTATCAGCCGATCATCGACCTGCCGACCGACCGGATCGTCGGCTTCGAGGCGCTGGTGCGCTGGAACCACCCGACCCGGGGCCTGATCTCGCCGGAGCTGTTCATTCCCCTTGCTGAGGAGAGCGGTGCGATCATTCCGATCGGGGCCTGGGTGCTGCGGCAGGCCTGTCTCCAGCTGGTGTCGTGGCAGCGGCTGCCCCGGTGGCGGCGGCTGGGGATCAACGTCAACCTCTCGGCCGTCCAGTTGCGCGAGCTGGATCTGGCCGGCGAGCTGCTCAGCACGATCCGCGCCACGCATGCGGATCCGGCGGATGTCTGGCTCGAGGTCACCGAGCACAGCTCCATGCGATCGGATGTCACGGAATGCGTCACCGGGCTGCGGGACGTCGGCGTCCACTTCGCCCTGGACGACTTCGGGATCTCGTACTCGAACCTCAATCACCTGCGGCACTTCCCCGTCGAGAACCTGAAGATCGACCGGTCCTTCGTCGCGGGACTCACCCCCGCTGACCGCGGGTCAGGAATCGACCTGGGGATCGTCCGGGCGATCCTGGCCATCGCCGACTCGCTCGGCCTCACCGTGACCGCGGAGGGCATTGAGACCGAGGAGCAGCGCCGGTGCCTCATCCAGCTCGGCTGCCACCGCGGGCAGGGGTACCTGTTCTCGAAGCCCCTGCCCCCCAGCGAGGCGACAGCCCTGCTCGTCCGGGCCAGCCAGGGCGATGGGACCTGTGACCATTCGCTGACCGGGAACCAACAGTTCCGCACCGGATCTGCGGCCTATCCCGCCTAGCGTCGATGCTCGTCCGGCATGACAACGGCGATGTCGGGAGGCAACCGATGCGCTCAGCATGGGTATCCGCGCACCGCGGCGGAGCGAGAGTCGGGTTCGCGGTCCTCTGCACGATCCTCGCCGGGCTGCTGACCGCGGGTCCAGCCAGCGCTGCCGCGCTCGGATCCACCCCGGTCACCGGCACGATCGTCAACGCCAACAGCCCGACGGCGGCCGGTGACGGATACATCGTCGTCCTCAAGCAGGATCAGGAACTCAGCAAGAGAAGGGCAACCCGGCTGGCCTCACGGTACGGCGGGCGGGTCACCGTGGTGTACAGCCACGCGGTCAACGGCTTCGCCGCCCGGCTCAGCAGGACCCAGGCCGCCCGACTCGCCACGGACCCGGCAGTCGACTACGTCGAGCGCAACCAGGTCATCAGGGCCGTCGGCACCGTGACACCCCCCTCGTGGGGTCTCGACCGCATCGACCAGCGCACGCTTCCACTCGACCGGAGCTTCACCTATGGACCGAGCGCCGGGGTCACCGTCTACGTGATCGACACCGGGATCTCCCTCGGCCATACCCAGTTCTCCGGGCCCGCCGGGACGCGGGTGAGTTCCGGCTACGACGCCATCGATGGCGGTTTGGCCGACGACGGCAACGGTCACGGCACCTTCGTCTCCGCGATCATTGCCGGAGCGACCCACGGGGTCGCAGCCGAGGCCAGACTGGTCGCGGTGCGGGTCCTCGACAGCACCGGTTCCGGAACGACAGCCCAGGTGGTCGCCGGTATGGACTGGGTGGCCAGGACCGTGACCGAGGCAGCGAAGACCGGGGCGGCGCCGTTGGCCGTCGCCAACCTCAGCCTCGGCGGCGGACCGAGCAGTGCCCTCGACGCCGCGCTGCGCCGCATGATCGCCGCCGGGGTGACCTGCACGGTCGCGGCGGGCAACGCCGGTGCCGACGTGCGGACCGCCTCGCCGGCCAGGGTCGCGGAGGGGTTGACGGTCGCCGCGACCGACCAGACCGACCAGCGGCCGTCCTGGTCGAACTACGGCAGTCTCGTCGATCTGTTCGCCCCCGGTGCCGGCATCATCTCGGCGTGGAACGGCAGCGCCACCGAGCTCAGGATCGGCAGCGGGACCTCGTTCGCGGCCCCGCATGTCGCAGGAGCTGTCGCGATGTACCTGGCCCGCAACGGGAGCACCAGCCCGTCGGCCGTCAGTGCCGCGGTCGTCGATGCCGCGACGACGAACGTCGTGCGCAACGCCGGGAAGCGGACGGCCAACCGGCTGCTCTCCACCGTGCCGCTGACCGGGTGATCGCCGATCAGTCCACCCGCCCGACGCCGACCACAACGCCGGTCTCCTCTGGACGGCCGGCCGGGTCCTCCGGCGCATCGGGGCGCCATCGGGATGGTGGGACAAGTCCCGGCTCGACCAGGTGGAAGCCGGAGAGAAACCGCAGAACCCGCTGCCGGGAACGCGAGGTCACGGGGGTCGCCGTCATCTCGTACACGTCCTCGACCGCCCTTGCCTGGCCCGGGTCGAATCCGGTGTCAAGGCCATGGGACAGGGCGAGGTGGCTGCCGACCGGGAGGTGATCGCGCAACCAGGTGGTCGACTCGCGGCAGGCGGCGTCGTCCCGCACGAACGGCAGCACAGCGACCATGAGCACCCCGACCGGTTCGTCCAGGTCGAGGATGCCTCGGACGTCCGGATGCGTGATCAGCTCCTTCGGCTGGGTCAGGTCGCCCCGAATCGCGACGGCGCGGTCGTTGTGTTCCAGCAGCCGCTGGAACAGCGCCACAGCGACGGTGTCAACGTCCGCGTACACGACCCGGGTCTCCGGGGCGATCCGCTGTGCCACGTCGTGCACATTGCCGACCGTCGGGATCCCCGAACCGACATCGAGAAACTGCCGCACCCCCTGGCCGAGCAGGTACCGGATGGCGCGGTGGAGAAACGCCCGATTGGCCCGCGCGATCCTTGGCACCGCTGGCATCGCACCGACCACCTTGGCCGCCGCGATCCGATCCGCGGTGAAGTTGTGTGATCCGCCCAGGTAGTAGTCGTACATCCGGGCCACACTCGGCCGGTCGACGTCGACATCGTGCGCCCAGGCTTCGAGATCCATCGAACCACCATCCGTCGTCACCGGCAGGCCGGTCCCCATCATGCCGGTGAACCCCGCAGATCGCCTACCCCGAAGCGGCACATGTCGGTAGAAGAACCAGCCGACGTATGATCCCGGGGCAGATTCCCGCCCCGCGTGGAGGCACTCCGATGACCCGACCAGTGACGACCTTCGCCATGGATCCCGGCCTTGAGCGACGGCTGTTCACCCCGGACACCCTGCTGCGGCTCCGCGAGGTCGCGATCATCGACGAGCACGTCGTGCTCAACGATTTCACCACCCCGGCGGCGCGGACCGCACTCGCGGCAACCGAGGTGCTGCTGACCGGATGGGCCTGCCCGCCCGTTGACGACGTGGTGCTGGACGCGGCGCCCAATCTCAGGGCGATCGTCCACGCCGCGGGCACGGTCAAGGCGCACGTCACCCCGGCCTGCTGGCGGCGAGGGCTGGCGGTCTCCTCAGCGGCCAGCGCGAATGCCCTCCCGGTCGCGGAGTTCACCCTCGCTGCCATCATCCTGGCCGGCAAGAACGTCCGGGAGTATAAGCGGTTGTACCGGGCCAGGCGTGGCCCGATCACGCTGCTGGACGAGTTCCCCCGGACCGGCAACTACGGCCGCCGGATCGGGATCGTCGGGGCCTCCAGGATCGGCCGCAGGCTCATCGAGTTGCTCCGACCGCTGGACTTCGACGTCTGGGTCGCTGACCCGTTCCTGAGCGAGGAGGAGGCCACGCGCCTCGGCGTGCGCGCGACCGACCTGCCGTCGCTGCTGGCCGGCTGCGACATCGTCACGGTGCACGCCCCCGCGCTACCGACCACCCGGCATCTGATCAACCGGGAGGGCCTGGCGCTGCTCCCGGACGGCGCAACGCTGATCAATACGGCCAGGGGATCGGTCGTCGATCAGGACGCGCTCATCGCGGAACTGACCACCAGCCGCATCAACGCGGTCATCGACGTGACCGAGCCAGAGGTGCTGCCGCCGGACTGCCCGCTGTACACCTTGCCGAACGTCCTGCTCACCCCGCACATCGCTGGATCGCTGGGGGTCGAGCTGTACCGGTTCGGTGCATGTTCGGTCGCGGAGCTCGAGCGGTACGCCGCTGGCCTACCCTTCGCTCACCCCGTCGCCCTGGACGACCTCGACCGGATCGCCTGACCGGGCCGGTCGGGTCGCCGCGCCGGGCAGCTCGGTGGCCGCGCCACGCTGCTCCCCCGCTGGCCGCCACCGGAACAGCCGGAGGCTGTTGCCCACGACGAACAGGCTGGACGAGGCCATGGCCGCCGCGGCGAGCACCGGCGCCACCAGCCCAGCGGCTGCCAGGGGTATCGCGGCGACGTTGTACGCGAACGCCCAGAACAGGTTCCCCTTGATGGTACGAAGGGTCGCCCGGGACAGGCCGATCGCATCAGCGACGGCGGCGAGATCACTGCGGACCAGGGTCAGATCGCTGGCCTCGATCGCAATGTCGGTCCCGGTCCCCATCGCGATTCCAAGATCGGAACAGGCGAGCGCGGCCGCGTCGTTGATCCCGTCCCCGACCATGGCGACGACCCGCCCGGACGTCTGCAATCGCTGGATGACCTCGACCTTGCCTTCCGGCAGGACCTCGGCGATAACCTCATCGATCCCGACGGCCCCGGCGACCGACCGCGCCACCGCCGTGTGATCGCCGGTGAGCAGGACCGGACGAAGGCCCAGGTCGCGCAGGCTCGCGATGGCCTCAGCGGCGTTGGGCCGCACGGTGTCCGCGACGGTCAGCAGACCCGCCACCTCACCGTCCACCGCGACGAAGATGCCGGTCCGCCCGGACTCGGTCGCCGCCAGCGCAGCGGAGGCCAGCTCCTCCGGGATGGCATGACCGGAGTCCGTCATCGCCCTGGCCTGGCCGACCAGGACGTCGTGCCCGTTGACGCTGCCCCGGGCGCCCAGCCCTGGCAGCGCCGCGAACCCGGTGACGGACGGACGATCGCCCGATCCGAGTCGCAGCCTCGCCCCGGCTGCGATCGCCGCTGCGACGGGATGTTCCGAGGCGTGCTCGACGGCCCCGGCGTAGCGCAGCAGGTCGTCCGCTGCCTGGCCCTCGACGGGGACCGCTGACTGGAGCTCCATGAGCCCGGTCGTGATAGTCCCGGTCTTGTCCAGCACGACGGTGTCGATCCGCCTGGTCGACTCCAGGATCTCCGGTCCCCTGATCACAATGCCGCGATGCGCTCCCCGACCGGTACCGACGAGCAGAGCCATCGGGGTCGCCAGCCCGAGCGCGCAGGGGCAGGCGACGATCAGGACCGCGACCCCGGCCGTGATCGCCGTGACGGAATCCTGCCCGAGGACCAGCCTCCCTGCGAAGACCAGCCCGGCGACGGCGATCACGGCCGGGACGAACACCGCCGAGATCCGGTCGGCCAGCCGCTGGATCGGCGCCTTGCCGGACTGCGCCTCGGTCACCAATCGGGCCAGCTGGGCCAGGTAGGTATCGGCCCCGACCCGGGTCGCCCGGATGACCAGCCGGCCGGTGAGGTTGACGGTCGCACCGACCACCGCGCGGCCAGGGCCAGCGTCAGCGGGAACACTCTCTCCAGTGATCATGCTTTCGTCGAGCGCGCTCGTTCCCTCGACGACGACGCCGTCTGTCGCGATCTTCTCCCCCGGCCGGACGACGAGCAGGTCCCCCGGGACCAGGCGCTCAGCGCCCACCCGCACCTCGTTGCCGTCCCGCAGGACCACGGCGTCCTTCGCCCCCAGGGCCAGCAGCGCGCGGAGCGCGGAGGTGGCGCGCCGCTTCGCCCTGGCCTCGGCGACCCTGCCGGCCAGCAGGAACGTCGTCAGGGTCGAGCCGACCTCCAGGTAGATGTGATCACTCGATGAGCCGAAGGCCAGGACAGACAGGCTCCATCCGGTGGAGATGACCACCCCGAGGGAGATCAGGGTATCCATGGTCGCGACGCCATGCCGCAGGTTGACGAGCGCGGCGCGATGGAACGGCCACGCGCCCCAGGTGACGACCGGGGTCGCCAGGAGGAGCACCAGCCACTGCCAGCCGTCGAACTGCCAGGCTGGAACCATGGACAGCGCCAGCACGGGAACGGTCAGGATCCCGGAGACGGCCAGGCGAGGCCACGGAGACCCCTCGGGCTGGGGTCGCTGTGGGGCGGACCCCGCCGAAGCGCCGGCTGGCCCGCCGGACACCGGGGTGGCGGTGTACCCGATGGCCTCGATCGCACGGACCAGATCTGCCATCGTCGTCGTCTCCGGGCAGGTGACGGTTGCCGTCTCTGTCGCGAAATTGACCGAGGCCACCACCCCGTCCAGCTGGTTGAGGGTCCGCTCGGTCCGAGCGGCGCAGGAAGCGCACGTCATCCCGCCGACAGCGAGTTCAACCCGATACCGGGCAGCTCCTGCCCGCTCCTCGCAGGTCCCGGACATTGCCGCTCCATCTCCAGACACCATGATCATACCCCCAGGGGTAACAATAGCTCGCCCTTGGCCGTGACCTGCGACGATGGGTCGGTATCCGGGCGGAACGGGCCGAAAGGCCCTGAGCCTGAGTGGTTTCCGCCGGGCACAGTGGTCCGTGGTACGGCGCAGGAGGAGGACCTATGGGCGCGATCCAGTTCACTGATCGGGGGGGAACGAGTCGCGTCCGCCACGAGACCCGCATGTTGACCCAGGCCGCCGTCGCAGCGCTCCCGGCACCGTCGGTCTTCAACAGCCAGCCGTGGCGCTGGCGCATCTCCGACCGCGGAGCGGAGCTTCGCGCCGACCGGGGCCGCCAGCTGCGGTCGATGGACCCGGATGGCCGGATGCTGACGGTCAGCTGCGGCATCGCCCTGCACCACGTTCTGACCTCGCTGGCCAGCCAGGGCGCGGAGGTCCGGGTCGAGCGGTTCCCAGACGCCGATGATCCAGATTGTCTGGCCCAGATCGAGGTGGTCGGATCATGCCCACCTGATCCGGCCGCTGCCCGCCTGGCCTCGATCATGGCGGTCCGCCACACCGACCGGCGACCATTCGCGGACAGCCCGGTCCCGGACGCCCTGCTTGAACGGCTGCGCGCTGCTGCGGAATCAGTCGGGGCGCACCTTCACCTACTTCAGCCCGGCGAGGTCGTCAGTCTGACCAGCGCGGCCTCCCGGGCGATGGCGATCGAGTTCAACGACCCAGCCTGCCGCGCTGAGATCGAGGCATGGACCCATCGGGACGACCGGTCCGCAGACGGCCTGGATGCGACGATCGGCGACGGCGAGTCGCCCGTTCAACTCCCTCGCCCGGTGCCGCTGCGGGTCCTTCCCGGCGGGGCGGAGCCTCCACCGGCGACGCCCTCGCTGGCCGACCGCTGGGCGCGCTATGCGGTGCTGTTCACCGACAGGGACGAACCCGCCGACTGGCTCGCGGCGGGCCAGGCCCTGTCCCTGGTCCTGCTCACCGCCACGGAGGCAGGGCTGTCCGCCTCCCCGATGAGCGAGACGGTCGAGGTGCCGGTCACCCGCTGCCTGCTCAGGCGGCTGCTGTCCTCGGTCGGGCATCCGGTGATCGCCATCCGCCTCGGTCTCGCCAGCACGCAGACCCCACCGGAGGCAACGACTCTCCGCCGTCCCGCCGACGACATCATCGAGCTGGTCGCCTCGGAGCGGTAACCCCCGAGCATTCGGAGCGGTAACCCCCGAGCATCCCGCAGCGCCCTGCCGCCGTCTCAGGAGCGGAGAGTCCCGAAATCCTGGGTCCAGTACGGCCGGTTACTCGAGTTGTACGCGAGGCCGACGCCGATATTCCGAAAATTGCAGTTCAGGATATTCGCCTTGTGGCCGGAGCTGTTCATCCAGGCATTCATCACCGAAGCGGCACTCGTCTGCCCCATGGCGATGTTCTCCCCAGCGGTCGACCAGACATACCCCGCTTTGGTGATCCGGTCGGCGAAACCGCCACCGCCCTTGGTGTCGTGGGAGAAATAGTTCCTCGTCGCCATGTCGCTGGAATGGCCCCTGGCCGCCGACGTCAGGCGGGAGTCAATGGTGACGGCAGAACACCCCGCCTTGGCCCGCTGGACATTCACCAGCTCGACGACCTGATGCTCCTTGCTCGCGTTACCGGTCTGTACCTTGACCGTCGCCTTGGCCGAGGCCGATTTGGAGACGCTGGGTTTCGGCGTCGTCGGCTGGGGCGGCGCCGGTTGCTCCGCCATCATCGCGTCGCCGCTCGGACTGGTCGACCCGCTCGGCGCCGGACGCCCCGGAGCGTCATTCGCGGCGATGACGGGTTCCGCAGCGACCCCGATGCCGGACACGGCCTTCCCGTCCTGACCGATCTCATAGCCGAGCACCCTCGCCCCGGCCAGCAGCAAGGCGACGGCGAGGAGGGCGACGGCGAGAGTCGCTGCCACCATGGCGGCATGGCGGCGACCGCCGGCACCGCGCCGGTACTCCCCCGAATCCGAGTAGGACAACGATCAACCTCCAGTTACAGACCGTCGCCAGCTTACGGCGCGGGGGGTGCCGCGCTGTGCCCTGCCGGAAGAACTTCAACCAGCACTAAGCAAGATTTATGGCCAGATGGGCGTTACCACACGCGATCCGGATCGTTGCCCCCTAACAGCAAGGCGTCGATATCGACGCTCACCCAGCGTTTCCCACTGTCCCGGTACCCGGGACGGATATCGCGGACGGTGCCCCAGATGACAATCACCGGCAACACCCGACGATGGGTGGCCCCGCCACGGATCTCCGGGTTCCTGGTCGTCGCACCGCCGGTCGCCGGGCTCATGATCCTCTGCGGGGTGTTCTTCGCGCTAGTCCCGCCGGTGATCGCTGTCGGGCTCGCGGTCTGGATCGCCACTGCCAGGCCCGTGGCACTACTGCTCCGCCTGGCCGCCAGCCCTTCAGAGGGGCGCCGGCCCGGGTTCCGGCTCGCGATGAGCCTGCTGGCCACCGGTTCACTGCTCGCCGCTGCCTCCGCTGCCGGCGCCGGCATCGCAGAGCTGGCGAGCCCGGAGACCAGGGTGATGGAGGTCCGGCTTCCCGTCGAGATCCCGAATGTCGGCCTCTGCCTCGCCGCGCTCGCCTACGTTTCCGGTCTGCTGATTCTGCCAGGGACGACGCCGACGCTGACCGCCCGGCTCCGCCGAGTCCTGGACGGCGCCAGCGTCTGTGTCTGCGTGCTCTTCTCGGTCTGGGTCCCGGTCTTCTCCCAGGGCCAGCTGCCCGGCGCGGCGCTGACCGCGACGCTGGTCGCGAGTGTCACGATCGGGGTCGCCGCCGTCGCCGGGCTCAGGACTGCCCGCCGCAACTGGCTCAGCCTGACCGTGGGACTCGGCGTGATCGCATCGGTCGCCGGCCTGGGTTGCCTGACGATCACGCTGGACTTCGGTGCGTCGAGCACGGCCCTGTTCGCCGCCGGCGCTCTACTCGTAGCAGGCCCGACGCTGCTCGGAACCGGCGCGGCGGACCTCGCCAGGCAGCCGCACCGGGCCGGGCCGCTCGACGGCAACGGCAGCTTCTCGACCTATCCGCTGCTGGCAATCCCGCTGGCCGCAGGCATCCTCGTCGCCACGCACCACGCCCTCAACCGGGGTTCCTTCGACGGTGCGTCGATCACTCTGGCGATCACCGCGGTCAGCCTCGTCGCTGTCCGTGAGGCACTCGCCGCCCTGGACGTCCGGCGCTATGCCAGACGGCTGGCAGCGCAGAAGGCCCACTTCCGGTCGCTGTTCGCCGGATCATCCGATATCACTCTCATCCTGGATGACGATCAGATTGTCCGGTGGCAGTCACCAGCGGCCGCCCGGCTGCTCGGCCTGTCCGACCAGGAGGTCGTCGGCAAGGCGTTGCTGGCGCTGCTGCATCCGAGTGACGCCTGCGAGCTGGCCAGCCGCATGGCTGCGATCGTTGCGACAGGCAGCACCGAGGCGATCGTGCTTGGGGAAGCCCGCATCCGCGACGGGTTCGGCGGCTGGCGGGACGTCGAGGTACGGCTGGCGGATCGCCGGGCGGCGGGTGAGGTCGGAGCGCTGGTCGCGAACGTCAGGGACATCAGTGACCGCCGGCAACTGGAGCGGTCGCTGCGTCATGCAGCGTTCGCCGACCAGCTGACGTCCCTTCCCAACCGGCGCGAGCTGATCCGGATGATCGCCGGGCTCTCCGAGCCCAGCGTCATCGTGGTGTTCTGCCTGGACGGGATCGAGGGCATCAACGACATGCACGGCCGGGCCGTGACAGAGGCTGTGCTGATCGAGGCGGCACGCCGGCTGCGAGACGGGGTCGGCAGGGAAGCCCACCCGTTCCGCCTTGAAGGGGATCGCTTCGCCGTCGTCAGCTCCAGCGGGGCCATCCAGTCCCAGATCATGGCGACGCGGCTCCTCTCGACCTTCGCCCAGCCGTACGAGCTACCGGGAGCCACGGCCTTCGTCTCCGCCAGAGCTGGCCTGGCCGAGTTGGACTCCGGTCCGGACGCTCCCGCTGACGCCGATGAGGGGCTGCGGTGCGCCGAGCTCGCCCTGCGCCGGGCCAAACACCGGGGCAGGGGCGGGGCGGTGGAGTGGCACGACGCGTCGATGGAGGCCGCGGTTCGGCGGCAGATGACGATCGAGCAGTACCTCCCGGAAGCGATCGCTCGCGGCGAGCTGGAGTTGAGGTTCCAGCCGATCATCGATCTGGCCCGTTCCCGGCCCGTCGGTGCCGAGGCGCTGGTGAGCTGGCGGCATCCGGACCTCGGTGTCGCCGACACCGAGGAGCTCCTCAGCTGCGCCGAGGAGATCGGGCTCGGTCCGGAGTTCCACGAATGGATGGTCCACCGGGTGTGTCGCAACCTCTCGGCCTGGCGCCGGGACAGCCCAGACCTGTGGATCTCGCTGGATGTGTGCGCGGAGCAGCTCACCAGCCCGGAGCTCGTCTCTGCGATCGTCATCGCCCTGGAGACCCATGAGGTACCGGCGGCCAACCTGGTCATCGAGCTGGCGGAGGCCGGACTGCGGTCGCCGGGGCGGCCGGCGCGAGGCCGGGGGGCAGAGACGTTCGACCCCGCCGCGGACGCGCGGTCGGAGTCAATCATCACCAGCCTGACAGAGCTGCGCTCGCTGGGGGTCCGGGTGGCGCTCGATCATTTCGGGACTGAGACCACCTCGCTGCGCCGGCTGCGCCTGCTTCCTGTCGATCTTCTGAAGGTCGACCGAGGGCTGTTCATGGACCCGCCTGAGCTGGCCGGCCATGCCGCCGCCCTCATTGACGTCATGGTCAAATTCGGTCACCAGCTTGGCGTGGACGTGGCCGTTCAGGGGCTGACCGACCAGCTGGACGTCACCAGCGCCAAGGCCGCCGGCTGCCGGTACGGGCAGGGCACTCCCTTCAGCGAGCCTGTTCCCGCGGAGTATTTCGAGGCGTACCTGGACAGCCATCGAGCACACCGGCTGTTCTGACTGCCCAGGACGCTGTGAGGCTGTCTGGCACCAGCCCCCTACTCCTCGATCCCCGTCAGCCGCACGTCGCCCCATTGAGCGCGATGCCGCTGAGGGCTGTGCCGGTACCGGTACTGGTCGCGGTGAAGCCGAGCGCGACGGACGCTCCAGCGGCGAGGCTGGAGGCATACGTCGGCGCCGCCGCTGTCACGGTCGTCCCGCTCTGGGTCATGGTCGCGTTCCAGCCGCTCCCCAGAGTCGCGCCGCTCGGCATGGTCCAGGTGACCGTCCACGGGTTCAGGGCTGCGGTACTGGTGTTGGTCACGGTGACCGTCGCCTGGAATCCGCCCTGCCAGGAGTTGTCGATCTTCGTCGTCGCCGTGCACGAAGCGGTGCCGCTCGTCGGGCCAGTGCTGGTGCCAGCGCTCGGGCTGGTGCCAGCGCTCGGGCTCGTGCCGGTGCTCGTGCCCGCGCTCGGGCTCGTGCCGGTGCTGGTCGACGTGCCTGCCGTCGGGCCGGTGGTCGCGTTGCTTCCCACCGGTGGGATGAGGTACGGCTGGAGAATCGACTGCTTGTTCTGGTTGACGGTCACCCAGTCGTCCTGCACGATACCGCCGGTGTCACCGGAGTTGGGGTTCCAGGACCAGTAGGTGAAGTTCATCCCGTTGACGCCGGTACCCATGTACTTCATGAGCTCCTTGAGCCAGGTGGCATCGATCGGATTGGCCAGGGTGCTGCCGAACTCGCCCATCAGTACCGGGGCGATGCCCTCCTTGACGATGTACCCGAAGTACTTGTCCCAGATCGCCGGCATGTTGGCCGGGTAGGTCGGGTCATCGAACCAGGTCTGGTGGTAGACCGAGGTCGCGTACTCGTGGGCGGAGTAGACGAGCTTCTTGGAGTTGCTCAGCACGACGGGGTATTCCTTGGCCTTCGACAGGTTGCCGCCCCACCAGCCGCAGTCCTCATCGGGCAGGTTGTCCCAGACGTTCGACGGGCCGCCGCTGGGGCAGCTAACGCCCTCGACCACGATCAGCCAGTTGGGGTTGGCCGAGAGCACGGCGTTGCCGCCCCGCTGGGCCGCCAGCCGCCAGTCCCGCTTCTCGTCCCCGCAGCCCCAGCACGCGCCGGTCGGATTGTCAGCGCTGCCGTCAGCATGTGGCTCGTTGTGCAGGTCAATTCCGATGACGGTCGGATTGTTCGCGTAGTGCTTCGCCAGGAACTGCATGTTGGAGATCCACGTCGCCTCGGAGACCGTCGAGGTGTACCACAGCGGGCTCTGGCTGCCTGAGTTCGGACGGTGCCGGTCGAGCAGGATTCGCATGCCCTTCTGCCCGGCGTACTCGACGACCTTGTCCAGGATCTCCATCGGG
>JAFGOK010000033.1 GCA_016926535.1 Micromonosporaceae bacterium
CAATGATCAGGAGAAAGCGCAGTGGCTTGACCAGCATCCAGTAGCTACTCTCCGCTAACCATGGCTGCTGCGTGTGTTCGTAGACGAAGTGGCAGAGGTCACTGTCCTTGAGGCAGCTAGGTGTCACCGTCGAGGGGCTTGGCGCGGCAGGGGCGGGCTCCAGCAGGGGGGTTATCGTCAGTTGGACCACCGGGGCAGTATTAACCAGGGCGAACCAGGGCATCGCGGCGGGGCTCGGCCGAAGACTGGAATCATCTGCCAGCTCGGGGAAATAGTGCGTGCAAAAGCACGATCAATCGGAGACGATTGGCGCACGGCATGCGAGGAAGCCCCTCGCCGCACCATCAGCAGGAGAACCTCTCGCCAGCATAGAGGAATACAAAGAGTAAGGAGACGGCGATGCCTGACATACGACCCACGCCAGCGACCGGGGCGTTGGTGCTCAACGCGACGTATGAGCCGCTGGGTGTGGTCTCAGTCAGACGAGCCACGATACTGATCCTCTCGGCGAAGGCCGTCTGCGTTACTGACGGTGACGGTTGGTTGCACAGCAGCAGGGAGAATCTGGCTGTTCCCTCTGTGGTTCGACTGACCAGGTATGTCAGGGTTCCGTACCGGAAGACCATTGGTCTCTCGCGCCGTGGGATCTTCGCGCGGGACGGCTGGCGGTGCGCCTATTGCCGTGGTCCTGCGGAGACGATCGACCACGTTGTTCCCCGCAGCCGTGGGGGGCGGCACGCCTGGGAGAATGTCGTTGCCGCCTGCGCGAAGTGCAACCACACCAAGGGCGACCGGACGCTTGCGGAACTCGGGTGGCGGTTGCCGGCCCGCCCAGGCGCCCCCCGGGGGATCGCGTGGCGGATCATTGGCCATCGAGTCCCCGACCCGCGCTGGGCCGACTGGCTTGACTTGTCAGAGTTCGCCGCCTAGTGGGTAATTTCAACACCCTACCCAACTGAGGGACACCGCCCGGGGTTACCGTGCAATATCGTCCATCGCGTACCCGCAGAGCACTGGAGCGGCGCAGGTGCAGACCTTTGAAACAGCACTGATAATCGTCGGGATCCCGGGCGCCGTCATCGGGCTGTTGATCTGTGTGTTCCTCGCCCGCAGGACAGCTGGGGGCTGGCGGTACCGTCCCGGCCGTCCCTTCCTGTTCACCCCTGTGTGGCTCGGGCAAGCGACGGATGAGGGTCAGCCGCCGGATGACTGTGACACCCGGGTGCCCGGCCCGCAGTCAATGACAGGAGGTGCGAGTGTCCGATGGTGATGCGGTATCGCCCGACCGCAACAGCCAGCGTCAACCGCCGTTCACCTCGGGACAGATGGCCCGGATCGAGCAGGCGCTGGCGGTCGCTGGCGCTTCAACCGGGCTGACCTTCAGCGTCTACGTCGGCGAGTTGCGGGAACCAGTGCGCCAGCACGCGGAGTCCCTGCACAACGCCATGCGCGACCCCGGGGGGTCCGTGCTGCTCGCGGTCTCCCCGAACCAGCGCGTGCTGGAGATCGTGACTGGCGAGCACGCGCACGCTCGCCTCTCCGACCGCATCTGCGAGATCGCCGCGCTGTCGATGGCAGCCGCCTTCGGCGGCGGCGATCTCGCGGGCGGGGTCATGGCCGGCATCGCCCAGCTGGCCGACCATGCCCGTCGCTAGTCCGTTCGGTGAGCCCACGCCCGTCGCTGGTCCATCGGGGTGGGATCAGGCGGCATCTTTGGCGCGGGCGCGCAACGCGCGCACGACGCCGTCCTTGCCCTCGATGACGAGACGCCGCAGGGCGGGCGCGTGATCTGAATCCGCAAGCCAGGCGTCCGTCAACGCCACCGTCTCCTGACTGACCTGGTAGGCCGGGTACGCGAGCTGGATGAAGTCCTGAGCCTGCTCGCTGTCCCGGCGCGCCCACACTCCGTCGACCACTGTGAAGTACTCGCCGGCGTACGGTGCCGTCAGCCCGACCTGTGCGGAGTGCTGGAAACCCTGCAACATCGCCCGCTGGAGCCAGTTCGGCAGGTGGTCGTCTGAGACCAGCCGCTGCCAGGTCGCCGCCTTGGCAGCCGCTGTCGGGATGAGCGCTCGGGCCATGGCGGCCTGCCGTTCTCCGCTGGCCGTCCGGTCCTGCTCCAGCTCCGACTCGATGGCGCCGGCATCCGCGATCCCCCCGGCGACCAGGGCCTGCAACATCGCCCATCGCAGGTCGGACTCGATCCGCAGGCCCGGCGGGACATCCTGGCCATCGAGCCAATCCGTGATCACCGCAAGGCCAGCGCCACCCCGGGCGGAGGTCGTGTATGCCCGCACCCACGTCAGCTGGAGGCCGCTGCCCGGCTCAGCCTCTCTGATCGAGCGTTCTGCCGCTCGGGCGAGCCGCTGCCAGCCCTCTGGCGCCCATGCCGGGTCGGCATAGAACGTCAGTGCCGTCTGGAGTTGCCGGAGCGTGGTCGTCACCAGGTTGACGTCCCGCTCGGTGCGGAGCCCTCCGGTGACCAGCCGCAGGTAGTCCCGGGTGGCCAGCTCCCCGTCTCGGACCATGTCCCAGGCAGCAGCCCAGCACAGGCCGCGGGCCAGCGTGTTGTCCAGCCCGGCCAGGTGCTCGACGACCGTTGCCATCGACTTCGGATCCAGGCGGAGTTTGGCGTAGGCCAGATCGCGGTCGTTGAGCAGGAGCACGTCGGCCGCGCGCAGGCCGGTCAGCGCACCGACCGGCGTGCGCGCGCCGTCGATGTCCATTTCCAGCTGCTCACGCAGGGCCAGGCGATCCCCGTCAAGGTCGTACAGGCCGATCCCGATGCGGTGCGTTCGCAGGGTCGGATGGGTCGCAGGGGCGCCCTGGAGGACGGCCACCGATTGGTAGCATCCGTCCTCCCCCAAGACGATCTCGGGTCTCAAGGTGTTGACCTGGGAGGTTTCCAGCCACTGGGACGCGAACTCGCGCAGCTTGCGCCCTGAGGAACGCTCCAGCGCCGACAGCAGGTCGTCGAAGGTTGCGTTGCCCCAGGCGTTCGCGGTGAAGTAGTCCCGCAGCCCCGCGACGAACGCCTGCTCCCCGACATAGGCGACGAGTTGCTTGAGGATGCTTGCGCCCTTGGCGTACGTGATGCCGTCGAAATTGACCTCGACCGATTCGAGGTCTGGCATCTCGCAGTAGACCGGGTGAGTCGAGGACAGCTGGTCCTGGCGGTAGCCCCAGCCCTTCCGCACGGAGAGGAAGGTCGTCCACGCGTCGGTGAATCGCGTCGCCTGAACGCTGCACCAGTGGCTTGCCCATTCCGCGAACGACTCGTTCAGCCACAGGTCGTCCCACCAGCGCATGGTGACGAGGTTGCCGAACCACATGTGGGCCATCTCGTGCAGGATCGTGTTGGCCCGCTGCTCGTACTCGTAGTCCGTGACCGGAGAACGGTACAGGTAGTGCTGCTCAGCATGCACGACACAGCCGAAGTTCTCCATGGCGCCCGCGTTGAAGTCCGGGCTGAAGACCTGGTCGTACTTTGGCAGCGGGTACCGGATGCCGAACCGGTCGTTGAAGAAGTCCAACCCCTGTCTGGTCACCAGCAGGATGTCGTCGGCGTCCAGATACTGCTGCATGGACTGCCGGCAGTACAAGCCGAGGTCGATCCCATCGTGATGATCGCGCACCTCGTGGTACGGCCCGGCGCACAGCGCCATGATGTAGGTGCTCATCCTCGGCGAACGCGCGAAGCGGACGATTGTTGACTGCGCAGCCCCGGCTTCCTCTGACTCCTGCGGCATGTTGGAGATCACACGCCAGTGGGACGGTACCGTTGCCGACCACGTGACGTCGGCCTTGAGGTCCGGCTGGTCGAAACAGGCGAAGACGCGCTGGGCGTCAGCGGTCTCGAACTGGCTGTAGAGGTAGACCTCCCCGTCAACCGGATCGATGGATCGGTGCAGCCCCTGGCCGGTGGTCGAATACAGGAAATCCGCGTCCACGACCAGGACGTTGTGCTCTGCGAGTGATCGCAGGATTAACCCTCGCTCGACGCTCCACTCGGCCAGGTCGACCGGGACGCTGTTGAGCACAGCGGAGCGGATACCGTGCGCCGCGATCTCGATGAAGGTGGTCGCGCCCGGCTCCCGGCAGGAGAAGCGCACCTCGGTGACCGACCGAAAAATTTGCGAATCAGCCGATCCGGCGTTCGCGAGGTCAAGGCTGACGTCGTAGAGCTCGACGTCGAGTAACCGGCCACGCTCGATGGCCTCGGTCTGGCGCAGGTTACGGACTCCTGCCACGTCTGGTCTCCATCCATATCGTTCGCGGGAACTCCCCCGCGCGCGCCGTCACTCGGGACCCATTTCCGGCGCCCGGCGTTGGGTATGAGTTTTCCATGCCGGCGCCGCCTGTGCCGTGAAGAGCACCCGCTCGGCCACCCGCGCGCCAAACGGGTCCGGGGGGCCGTTACCGTCGGCTGTATGACCGTCGCACATCCGATCGCCCGCGCCTGGTTCTCCACTGGGGGTGAGGCGGGCACCACCACCGGCGCCCAGAACTACGATGAGTTCGCCAGCGATGCGGAGATCACCGCGATCATTGCCTCGAATCCGGCGAGCGCGCTGGCGATCGAGATGCCCCACCGCGCTCCGGACTGCGTCGGCCGGCCGTTTCTCCACTGCCTGCCCGAGGCGGTCTCCCGGTTGGCCGAGGCGAAGGCCGCTGGGCGGTACGCCCCGGCGGATGAGGTCGTCGCCGTCTACCGGACGACGGCGGGCACCAGCAGTGGGTACGGCCTGTGGTGCATGATCGATACTGCGGAGATCTCAGCGACCGCTGAGGAGCCGGGCAGTGTGATCCGCAACGAGGACGTCTTCCTGAGCAAGGTCCGGGAGCGCGTCGCCCTCGCGGAGGTGACCGGCCACCTGCTTTCCCCGGTCCTGCTGCTCCAGACCGCCGACTCGGACGCCCTGCACGAGGCGTTGGCCGAAGCCGCTGCTGCTGCTGGTCCAGCGACGCTGGCGGACGTCGACCAAGCCGGGCGGGTGCACGAGGTCTGGGCCATCGGTCCTGGAACGACCACCACGAAGCTGCTGCGGCTCGCTGGAGCAGGCGAGCTGGTCGTCGCGGATGGCAACCACCGAAGCCTCGCTGCGCAGACCGCTGGCCTGCGGCGGTTCCTGGCCGTTGTGACGACGGCGCGATCAGTCGCCATCGATCCGTACAACCGGCTCGTGACAGAGTTGCCCATGACTGTTGACGCGATGGTCGAGACGCTGCGGGCTCGTGGAGCCACCGTCGAGGCGATCACGGGACGGCCGGACCAGCCGGTCAGTCGGGGAACGATCCACTGCTACACCAGGGCTGGGGGGCTCGCCGTGATCCTGCCAACCGACGATCAGTCGGATCCGGTCGACAATCTTGATCATGCACTGGTCGAGCGGCACCTGCTTCGTGACGGGCTGGGGCTCGATCCGGGGGACAAACGGATCATCTACGTCGGCGGGGACTACCCCGCCGAATGGCTCTGTGACGAAGTCGACGCCGACCGCGCCGAGCTGGCGATTTTTATCGCGCCGGTCACAGTCGCCGACTTCGTCTCGGTCAACCTGGCCCGCCGCAAGATGCCGCGAAAGAGCACGTGGTTCACGCCGAAGGCGCGGGCAGGCCTGGTCATCGCCGACCTGAGCGTGGAAGACGGAAACCCGAGAACGTGATATACCAGGCCGCGAACATAGGAGCATGTCGGTCGGTCAACGGCGATCTGCCGGCGTGCCCCGGCGACCTGGGGTGGGAAGACATGCGCTTGTTTGTGTGCGCCATGGTGGCGGTGCTCGGTATCGGGATGTTCGCGGTCGCCGCACTGGCGTGGGACCGGCGCAGGGACCTTCTGGTCCTGATCGGAGCAGGCAGAGTCACTGGTGGTCAAGTGGCCGCCGGGGGTCAGCCGGCCGGGGACCCCGTGGCGGGTGGCCAGACCGGTGGCGCTACCGTCGCGCAGCAGCGAGACCGTCGCTACGTTCCGCACGCGGTTGTCGCAGGGGCGATCGTGCTCGGGATGATCATGTTGATTGCTTCCTGCGCCGGACTGTTGCGGTTCTGAACCCTTCGTGGCATCCATCCGTCTGGTGACGCCACTGCCCCGACTGGCTGGAGCGACAGGACGGCTGAGAGACTGGGGCCATGCGCGTCTACCTCGCCAGTGATCATGCCGGTTATGAGCTCAAGAACCATCTGGCAGGGCAGTTGCCGCTGTGGGGATACGAGGTGGTCGATGTCGGGCCGGCCAGCTTCGATCCAGAGGACGACTACCCCGTCTACTGCTTCCAGGCGGCCGAGCAGGTCGCCGCAGATCCTGGCAGTCTCGGGGTCGTCCTCGGCGGGTCTGGCAACGGCGAGCAGATAGCCGCGAACAAGGTCAAGGGGATCCGGGCCGCCCTCGCCTGGAGCGTCGAGACGGCACGGCTCTCCCGAGAACACAATGACGCCAATGTCGTGGGCATCGGAGCGCGGATGCACACGCTCGACGAGGCCAGTGCCATCGTCACGGCATTCCTGGCGACGCCGTTCTCTCAGGGAGAGCGCCATTCCCGCCGCATTGCCCAGGTCGCCGACTACGAGTCGGGTAAGCGCCCGGCATAGCTAGGGCACAGAGGGTTTCAAACTAGGTTTTGCGGTGTTTCACCTCTAGTTTTATGCTATGGGCGATTTGGTGATAACCGAGGACTCG
>JAFGOK010000258.1 GCA_016926535.1 Micromonosporaceae bacterium
ACCATCAGGTTGTAGATCAGGGTCGAGGCGCGGGACAGCGGCCCCTCTCCGAATCGCCTGGCCGCCGTTGCGGTGTCGCTCATGGGAATACCTTTCTGCGCGTGATGCCGGCCGGACCCGCTCGGGACGGCGAGGCTTCACCCCCTCCGCGGGGCTTCACCCCTCGGCTGGGGTACGGCCAAGCAGGCGTCGATCGTCCCACCAGGCCGGGGTCTCGTCGACCACCGCTTCGAGCTCGACCAGCGTGACCTCGTTCCGGCCCAGGATGAGATCGACGTCGATCCGGCCATCCACGACAGGGAGCGAGCGGTGGCTTCGGGCGGGTTCTGCCGCCTCACGCAACGTCTCCAGCTGCCTGCGACTGGGAGATCGTGGTCGGCCCATCGCGCACCAGGCGGCCCAGGCATTGCCCGCTTCCTCATTGACTGTGGAGCGCAGCAGGAAGGCCGAGGTCACACCCGGCGCGCTCAGCGGGATCGAGAGGGAGAGGGCGTGCCAGTCGCTCGCCCGGCGGCCCTCGCCGGTCACGTCGACCGGTGCCCAGGCCAGGATCGTGACCCGGCCCTCCTCGTCCCGGGTGACCAGATGGTCGTCTCCCCTGGCCAGCACCTGATCGCCCATCCGGGCCAGGAAGGCGTAGCAGTGGTAGGTCGGCTTCTTGATCTGCCGGTGGGTCAGCAGGCCGAAGCCGCCATGGAACAGCGCGGTCGGGATCCCCTCCTCCTCGAACATGTCGCTGAAGGTCCAGTACGAGAAGGAGTCGACCAGCTCGCCGCCGCTGGCGAGCACCGGCGCGAGGTACGCCGCGTTGAGCGCGGTGTCATGGATCGGATTGTCCGGCCGGTACGAGGAGTTGAACTCGGTGATGTGCACCGGCAGGCTGGCGAGAGGAGTCCCGCGCAGTTGCCGGCGCGGGGTGGCAAACTGCTCCAGCAGCACCGACGCAGGTTTCAGCGTCTGGTGCGTGCCGAAGGGCACGTGCTGAGCCGGCCCGGAGGCGTAGGCGTGCCGGCTGACGAAATCGATCGGGACCCCGCGGGCGGTCACGAACTCGGCGAAGTCGGTCATCCACCCGTCCGAGCCAGGGGAGATGGCTGGCCCTCCCACCTGGAGCGAGGTGTCGATCTCCTTGATGGTCATCGCGGTCACCTCGTAGAGGCGGAAGTAGGCCTGCTGGTCCGCCCCCTGCCAGAACACGTCGAGGTTCGGCTCGTTCCACACCTCGATCGGCCAGCGCCGCACCTGGTCGAGCCCGTACCGGTCGACGAGATGCCCGATGGTGGCCCGGACCAAGTCGGCCCACTCCCCCCATGAGCTGGGCGGGGTGACGTTGCCCCGCCACCAGAACACCGTCTGGTCGCCCGAGGCGAGCCCGGAGGGCATGAACCCCAGCTCGATGAAGGGCTGGATTCCGAGATCGAGGTAGGCGTCAATCACCTGGTCGACGTAGGTGAAGGAGTGGTGCACCCGGCGCACGCCCTGGTACTCGTACGGCCGGTGGACGCCGGCGGCGTCACTGAGCAGCCCGTGGCCCCGGATGTGCCGGAAACCGATATCCCGCTGGATCATGGCCAGCGAGTCCTGGTAGTCCCTGCGCAGGGCAAGGTCGAAACGTCCAGTGCCGACGCACGTCCGCCAGGCATCGGTCAGCCGGCCGGTGGGCTGGTCGGCAACGACAATCGGCATCATGATTCCTCTGGTGACGGGCGGCCCGGTGACGGGCGGCCTGATAACGAGTGGCCTGGTGGCGGGCGGCCCACCGCCGGGATGTCCGAACACCGCTGGTGCCCGGACATCCCGAAGGCGTCACCGGGTGGTCGACCAAGTCAGCCCCCGGTCAGGCCGCTTGGCTGGTCAGCCGTGGTTCTTCTGGTAACGCTTGTAGGCGTTGTTCAGCGTGTTCATGTACTGGTCCATGTTCTTGCCCTTGAGCTCGGAAACGTAGGCGTCCCACTCGCTCAGCGGCCGCTGGCCGATGATGAACTTCAGCGACATCTGCTGGACGTAGTCCTTCAGCGGCGTCTCCCACAGCGTCACCTGCTCGCGCTCCTCGTCGCTGAACGGAGCTGGCGGCGGGGTCACCCAGGGCGCGGGCGTGCGGGCGTTCATCACTTTCTGCAAGGCCTGCTCCTCCTCGGAGAAGAAGGCCTGGACCAGCTCCGGCTTGCCGCCGTAGGCGAACACGCCGTTGTAGAAGCCGAAATCCTTCTGCAGGTGCTTGGTACCGCTGGGGTTGAGCCCGACCACGTCGACGTCTGGAGCCAGGGTCTTCTTGCCAGAGGCGTCCGTGACATAGGTCGTGCCCTCGATGCCCCACTTCGCGAATTCCTGGCCGGCGTCGGAGTAGTACAGCCAGTCGATGAACTGCATCATCGCAACGAAGTTCTTGCTCTCCAGGGCCTTCTTGGAGATCATGACGCCGTTCTCCAGGCGGCTGGCCGGGTTGACCTCACCCGCAGGCCCGATCGGCAACGCGATCTTGGCAAGCTTCGCCTGCGGGAGGGTCTTGGACAGGTCTGGACGGTAGTCGTTGACCAGGGTCTGCGCATTGCCACTGATGACGAACGACTTGCCGTTCGCGAGCTTCTGTCGCGCCGTCTCATCGGTCTGGGTGAAGCTCTCCGGGTCGAGCAGGCCCTCGGAGACCAGCTTGTTGAGGTAGGTCAGCACCTGCTTGTGCTG
>JAFGOK010000259.1 GCA_016926535.1 Micromonosporaceae bacterium
CGGTGACCGGCGGCTCAAGGTACAGCCCTTTTGTCCCAATCGCAGCACCGTATAGTGGTCGAGCGGGGCGGGTACTTTCCCTCCGCCGGGGCAACGGCCAAGATGGTGGGGTCGGCCAGCGTTCGATCGACAGCCCCGACATTCCCGGACCCCTCCACAAGACGGTTTAGCCTGTGACTCAGCTTCCGACGTGGCGCGACGAGGCCGTGCCGCCAGCAGACCCTCACCCGGCGGCTGGCCAAGGCTGGCCAGCCGGATCTCGCCGTGCCGACCATCCCGCTGCACATGAGGAGCCACCGGTGCAAACCCGGCCAGAACCCCCCGCACAGCGGACTCCCGACTCGGATGAGCGCAGCGCTCCGGGGACGATCATCGGCGGGCGGTACACCCTGCGTACGGCGATCGGGCACGGCGGGATGGGCACGGTCTGGCGGGCGGCCGACACGCTGCTCCGCAGGGACGTCGCCGTCAAGGAGGTGCTGCTGCCCCCTGGGATCGCCGCAGGTGATCGAGAGCAGATGTACCAGCGGACCCTCCGAGAGGCGAGAGCCGCCGCCGCCCTGTCGCACCCTTCGGTCGTGCAGGTGTACGACGTCGTCACGGAGGCTGGACGTCCGTGGATCGTCATGGAGCTACTCCAGTCCCGCAGCCTCGCAGAAATGATCATCGAGGACGGACCCCTGGCAGCACGGGCCGTTGCCAAGATCGGTATCGCGCTCCTCGGCGCGCTGGAGGTCGCGCACGCCGCTGGCGTCCTACACCGGGACGTCAAGCCGGCAAACGTGCTGATCTGCTCTGACGGGCGGTGCGTCCTCACGGACTTCGGCGTCGCGCGGATGCCGACCGATGCCCAGCTGACCACCCCGGGAATGGTGCTCGGGTCGCCCCACTTCATCTCGCCGGAACGGGCGATCGGCGCCAAGTTCGGCCCGCCGAGCGACCTGTTCTCCCTGGGCGTGACGCTCTACACCGCCGCGGAGGGCCACCCACCGTTCGACAAGCGTGATCCGTTCGAGACCATGCGCGCCATCGTCGAGGAAGCCCCCGCGCCGCCCGCCCGCGCCGGCTCGCTGACGGGGGTCCTCTACGGCCTGCTCGAAAAGGACCCGGAGCGCCGCTGGAACGTGCCGTCAACCCGGCGGGTGCTGCGCGAGCTGCTCGCCGGCCCGCTGGCGAGCAACGCCGCCGCGCACCTGACCGACCCGTATGCCGTCGTCCGCCCTGCCCCGTACACGCCACCGGCCACGACCTCCTCTGTCGGCGGTCAGATCGGCGGAAGCGCGATGCTCGCTCCCGGAGAGTCGATCAGCGGAGCCATCCGGCGCCGGCACTCTGGCGGAGCCGATGATGTCCGGCCCCGATCCGCAACCCCGATCCAGGGCGCCGACGTGCCGACCGGAGCCTTCCCCGGCCCAGATGATCTTCCAAACACCGGGGCAATGCCCAGCCCAGCACCACCGGCCCAGCGTGGCCGCCAGCAGGGATTCGCTGAGCAGCCCCAGTACGGGCAGCACAGGCCGCCACCGCAGCAGCCCCAGTACGGACAGCAGATGCCGTACCCGCCCACCCAGTACGGGCAGCCCATGGCGCCGGGCCAGCAGGCGGGCCAGCCAATGGCCTACGGCCAGCGCTCGACCCAACCGGTGTCCTACGGGCAGCCGGACCAGTTCGGCCAGCAGGGCATCCCCGGGCTGTCCCTCGACGGCCCGCCGAAGTACTTCGGCGGGCCGGACCGGCGATCCGGCTTCCAGAAGGCCAAGGACCAGGTCTCCGCCACCGTCGGCCGGATGCCCCTGTGGGGCAGGCTGCTGGGGATCGCGGCTCTGGCCGTCCTCGTGCTCGTCGGATCGAGCGCGATCGCTGGCCTGTTCAGCGAGGACGAGTCAGATCAGCCGCAGGCCAAGCCCACCGCTTCGGCTGTCTCCGCCGCCCCGCTCCTCCCGGTCCAGGAGTACCGCGACAGCCGGGGCTTCGTCGTCAACGTCCCCAGCACCTGGACCAAGGGCTCCTCCAAGAGCTACGTCGACTTCACCGATCCGAGTGACGCCACGCGGCGGCTGCGGGTCAACGTCGAATCCGCCGGGGGCACCGCCCAGCAGTTCCTCGAAGTGGCCGAACGCGGACTGAAGAAGACCACAGGCACCTGCCCTGCCCCGTACGCGCAGATCGGGCTGCGCTCGGTCCTGCTCGACGGGCACGAGGCCTCCGAACTGGAGTACACCTGCGGCTCTGGCGCGCAGATGCGCCACGGCGTCTGGCGCGCGTTGGTCTTCGGAGGCAAGGCCTACGGCTTCTTCGTCACGGTGCCGGACAGCAGGTTCACCGAGAGCAAAGTGATCTACGAGGAGATGGTCCGGTCCTACCACCTGACCTTCGCCGGAGCCTCGGGGACGACGGCCCCGGCGAAGGCAACCCCGCCGTGAGCCTGTCGATCGACGAGCTCCGGGCACTGGCGCTGGCCTGGATTGCGGACGATCCGGACCCCGCAGCGGCCGAGGACCTGCGGTCCCTGATCAGCGCTCTCCCGGAGAGCGCGCCAGAGCTGGCAGACCGTTTCTCCGGGCGACTTCGATTCGGAACGGCGGGGCTGCGCGGGCGACGACGCGCAGGGCCCAACGGCATGAACATCGCCGTCGTCAGGGCCACCACCGCAGGCCTCGTCAGGTGGTTGGCGGACAGGGGCGCGGCCGGGCCGGTCGCTGTCGGCTACGACGCGCGCCACGATTCCTCGCGGTTCGCCGAGGAGGCCGCCAGCGTCATCACCGGAGCAGGCCGCCCGGCGCTGCTGATGCCCGGCCCCCTGCCGACCCCGGTACTCGCGGCGGCCGTCGTCCGGACCGGCGCTGCGGCCGGCGTCATGATCACCGCGAGCCACAACCCACCCCAGGACAACGGCTACAAGGTCTACGTGGGCACCCAACTGGGCGGGCCAGCCGGAGCCGGAGCCCAGCTGGTCTCTCCGGCCGATGCCGAGATCGAGGCAGCCATCAGCGCGGTCGGGCCGCTGCGGGATATCCCGCTCGGTCCGCTTCCCGCCCGCGCCGGAGAGGAGGAGATCGAGGCATACCTCGACGCCGCCGCGAAGATCGTGACGGACGGCTCCCCGACACTCACCGTCGCTTACACGCCACTCCACGGGGTCGGTGGGACGACCTTCCGCGCGGTCATGGCGCGTGCCGGGTTCGCGCCCCCGATCGTGGTGGCCGAGCAGTTTGCCGCGGATCCCGATTTCCCGACGGTGGAGTATCCCAACCCGGAGGAACCTGGGGCGATGGACCTGCTCATCGCCCTCGCCTCGGCCAGGGACGCCGATCTGGCGATCGCCAACGATCCGGATGCCGACCGGTGCGCCGTCGCTGTCAACGACCGCCGCGGGGGCGCATGGCGCCCGCTCCGGGGAGACGAGCTCGGGATCCTGCTCGCGGATCACTTGATCCGTCGCGGGGTGCGGGGCACCTACGCCACGACGATCGTCTCCTCGACCATGCTGTCCCGCCTGTGCTCCGCTCGCGGGGTCCGGTACGGCCAGACCCTGACCGGGTTCAAATGGATCGTTCGGGCTGGAACGGATCTCGCCTTCGGCTACGAGGAGGCCCTAGGCTACTGCGTCATGCCGTCGCTGGTCAGGGACAAGGACGGCATCACCGCTGCGCTGCTGGCCTGTGACCTGGCCCGCGAGCTGGCAGCCCAGGGAAAGTCCCTGCTGGATCAGCTCGACGAGCTCTCGCAGGAGTTCGGAGTGCACGCGACCGATCAGCTGTCGGTCCGGGTCGAGGACCTCTCGCTGATCCGGAACGCCATGGCAACCGTCCGTAACCGGCCACCATCGCACCTGCTGGATCAGCCGGTGACGGAAGTCCAGGATCTGCTGCCGGCCGCCGATGTCCTCACCATCCTCGCCGGCTACGCCCGGGTCGTCGTCCGTCCCTCCGGGACAGAACCGAAGCTCAAGGCCTACCTGGAGATCGTGCAGCCCGTCGAGGGGGGCGACGTCGCCGCAGCCAGGCAGCAAGCCGCTGCCAGCCTGACCGGCCTGCGCGCCCAGACCGCGAGGATGCTCGGACTCGCCGGTAGCGACTGAAGGCCGCAGGCCAGCGGCGGCCCAGGGGCCCTTTCTAGAACCGCGGCATGCCCCCGAACTGGCGGTCGCCGGCGTCGCCGAGACCTGGGACGATGAACGCCTGGTCGTTCAGCCGGTCGTCAACCGCTGCCGTGACCAGGCGCAGTGGCAGGCCGGAGCGCTCCAGCCGCTCGATGCCCTCCGGAGCTGCCAGGACGCACAGCACAGTGATGTCGTCGCACCCGCGCTCCGCCAGCAGC
>JAFGOK010000260.1 GCA_016926535.1 Micromonosporaceae bacterium
CCTGGTCACCACCTCCGTCCGGTGGGCGAGGAACACCTCGAGGAGCGCCTTGAGCCCGAGGGTCTGCGGCTGCCCGTCAACCAGCACAAGGTTGTTGATCCCGAACGACTGCTCCAGCGGGGTTATACGGTAGAGGTCGGCCAGCAAGGCCTGCGGGTTCACCCCGGCCTTGCATTCGATGACCAGCCTGGTGCCGTTCTCCCGGTCGGTCAGGTCCTTGACGTCCGCGATGCCCTGAAGCTTCGGAGCCAGCCGCTGCCCCTTCCTGGGGCCAGAAGTGATCGACTTGCCACGGACCTCGCTGGTGATCGCCTCGATGATCTTTTCCGCGCCGACCCCGTACGGCAACTCGGTCACGGTGATGGCCTGCCTGCTCCGGCTGCCCGGCAGCGGGCCGATCTCGACCCGGCCGCGCATCCGGACCACGCCCCGGCCGGTCTCGTAGGCCTTGCGCACCTCGTCCAGCCCCAGCAGGACCCCGCCGGTAGGCAGATCGGGGCCGGGAACGAACGCCATCAGCCGGTCCAAACTCGCGTCCGGCTCGTTGATCAGGCATCGCGCCGCCGCGACGACCTCGCCGAGGTTGTGCGGGATCATGTTGGTCGCCATGCCGACAGCGATCCCGGACGTGCCGTTGACCAGGAGATTCGGGAACGCCGCAGGGAGCACGGACGGCTCCTCCAGCGACCCGTCGTAGTTGGGCCGGAAGCCGACCGTCCCCTCGCCCAACTCCCCGACCAGGAGCATCGCCTCCCGCGACATCCTGGCTTCCGTGTATCTCGAGGCAGCTGGACCATCGTCTGGAGATCCAAAATTGCCATGACCGTCGACCAGCGGAGCGTTCAGAGAGAAGCCCTGGGCAAGGCGGACCATCGCGTCGTAGATTGCCGAGTCACCGTGCGGGTGATACTTGCCCATCACGTCACCGACGACCCGGGCGGATTTGACGTGCGCCCGATCCGGCCGGTAGCCCTGCTCGTGCATCGAGTACAGGATGCGGCGGTGCACCGGCTTGAGCCCGTCCCGGGCGTCCGGCAGCGCACGGGCGTGGATGACCGAGAAGGCATACTCCAGATAGGAGTCTTCGACCTCGCTCACCAGCGGGTTGTCAAAAACCCGGGCGCCTGCGGAGTCGAAGGCGGACAGGTCGACCGCCGACCGGGTGGCCTTGCTGCGTGCCATCGCTGTGTGCTCTCCTCGTGCGGTGGACCCAACCGGTTGTGGTGCGGCTGGGCTGGTCGGGGCAGGGGCAGGGGCGTCGGGATCAGGCGTCGATGGTTTCCCGGTCGACCCGGTTGGCAGAGGCGATGAGCCAGTTCCGGCGCGGTTCGACCTTCTCGCCCATCAGCAGTTCCAGCACCTGCTCCGCGGCGTCAACGTCCTCCAGGGTGATCCGCCGGACCGCCCGGGTCGCCGGGTTCATCGTCGTCTGCCACAACTCCTCGGCGTCCATCTCACCGAGCCCCTTGAACCGCGGGATCGGGGTGACGATCTGCTTCCCCCGGCGTTCCAGCCGGGCGACGGTGCTGGTCATCTCGGCCTGGGTGTAGGTGTAGGTGGTCTGGGGGTTGCGCCCCCTCGTCGTGATCTTGTGCAGCGGGGGCATCGCCGCGAACAGCCTGCCGGCCTCGATGACCGGCCGCATGTACCGGGCGAACAGCGTGATCAGCAGCGTCCGGATGTGCGAGCCGTCGACATCGGCGTCTGCCATGATCAGGACCCGGCCGTACCGCATGGAGCCCAGGTCGAAGGTCCGGCCGGAGCCGGCGCCGAGCACCTGCACGATCGCCGAGCACTCCGCGTTGTCCAGGACCTGCTGGAGGTTGGCCTTCTGCACGTTCAGGATCTTCCCGCGGATCGGCAGCAGGGCCTGGTACTCCGAGGATCGCGCAAGCCGGGCCGTGCCCAGCGCGCTGTCACCCTCCACAATGAACAGCTCGCTCCGGGCGACCCCGATCGAGCGGCAGTCAACCAGCTTCGGCGGCATCGCCGCCCCTTCGAGGGCGGTCTTGCGCCGGGCGGCGTCCTTCTGCTGCTTCTGGGTCAGCCGGACCCGCGACGCATCAACAATCTTCTGGAGGACGGTCCGTGCCTCCGATCGGGTCCTCCGCCCATCCACCCACGCCTTGATCTGGGACTCGACCAGGGTCTGCACCACCTTGGTGATGCCGGCCGTCGACAGCTCGTCCTTGGTCTGCGACGTGAACTGCGGCTCCGGAATCCGCACGTGGATCACGGCGGTCATGCCCTCAAGGAGGTCGTCGATGGTCGGCGGCTCCTCCCTGGGGCGTAGCAGCCCTCTGGTGTTCCGCACCGCCTCGGTCAGGGCCCTCACCAGGCCCCGCTCGAACCCCTTGCGGTGGGTCCCGCCGTGCACATTCCGGATGGTGTTGGTGAAACACTCCAGGGTGCGCTCGTAGCCGGTCCCCCAGCGGAGGGCGACCTCGGCCTCGACGTGTCGCTCGACGTTGGACCTCATGATCCCGTGGGCGTCCGCGGCATTCTCCCGGTAGGACCCGGCACCGGTAAGCAGCAGCGTCCCGCAGACGGCGCGGTCGGCGGCCGGGGAGAGAAAGTCCACCATGTCCACCAGGCCGTTGGGGAAGTGGAAGACCTCGGCTCCCACCGGCGACTCGGCCGTGTCATCGGTCAGGACATAGGTCACCCCGGGGACCAGGAACGCCGTGTTGCGCACCTTGGCCCGAACGGTCTCGACGTCCAGCCGCGCCCCGGCCTCGAAGTAGCGGGCGTCGTACCAGTACCGGATCGAGGTACCGGCGGACTCCTCGGGACCCATCGCGGCGACCACCCGGAGACCGGACTCCGGGGTGAATCCGGCCTGCGGCCCCGGGCCGTCGAACACGCCGGGGACCCCTCGCCGGAAGGACATCTGGTGCATCTTGCCGTCGCGGCGAACGGTCACGTCAAAGCGGTGGGAAAGGGCATTCACCGCAGAGGCGCCGACCCCGTGCAGGCCACCGGAGGTCTTGTAGCCGGATCCGCCGAACTTCCCCCCGGCGTGCAGCTTGGTGAGGACCAACTCGACGCCGGACAAGCCAGATTTGGCGTTGATATCCGTCGGGATGCCCCGGCCGTTGTCGTCCACCTGCACCGAGCCGTCCGCATGCAGGGTGACCTCGACCCTGGTCGCGTACCCGGCGACGCCCTCGTCGGTCGCATTGTCCACGATCTCGTTGACCAGGTGGTTGACGCCGCGGCTGTCAGTCGACCCGATGTACATGCCAGGCCGCTTGCGGACAGCGTCCAAGCCTTCAAGGTGCGTGAGATCATCGGCCTCATACAAGGCCTCCCGTTGGACCTTCAACTGGTCGTACTCCCAATTCCGACGGTCACCGAACCAGAGTGCCGGCACTGGAGTCCACCGTAATCGATCACTAACGGTGCATGATCGCTCACCCGCTCCGCGTAGCTGCGCGCCCGGTCAACCTCAGCCTTGGCGGCGAGAGCGGCCAGGGCCGGCGTGGCGATCTGGTAGTCAATCCGCCAGCCCGCATCGGTGTCGAACGCCTTCCCCCGCCACGACCACCAGGTATAAGGCCCCGGCCCCTGGCCTGCCAGGGTGCGGTGGACGTCGACGAACCCGTCCTCCCGCAGTAACCGGTCCAGCCAGGCCCGCTCCTCCGGCAGGAATCCGGCCCGGGCGACGTTGGCCTTCCAGTTCTTGAGATCGACGGTCTGATGGGCGATGTTCAGATCCCCGCAGAGCAGCACCTGCCGGCCCTCGGCCGCCAACTCCAGCAACCGGGCCCGCACCGCTGCCAGAAAGCGGTACTTCTGCTCCTGCCGGGGGGTCTCGGCCTCGCCGGTGTGGACATAGGCCGAGATGATGGTCAGAATCTGGCCCGCTGACGTCCCGTCGACCCCCGGAGCATTCGGGTCATCCGGTGGGTCATCGGGGTCATCCGGGTCATCCGGGTCATCCGAATTGCCGACAACGATGTCGGCCTCGACCCATCGCCCCGATCCATGGAACTCCCCGGCCAGACCGCAGTCACCGGCTCCAGCACCGCCGAACCCGGCCCGGACCGCGGCAAGTGGCCTGGTGGAGAGCACGGCGACCCCGGCCCGCCCCTTCGCGGAGCTCTCCTCATGCACCCCGTGCCAGCCGTCGCCCAGGACCTCCACCAACACGCTGTCGCTGGCGCGCACCTCCTGAAGGCAGAGAAGGTCGGGCCGCCGCTCGGCGAGCCAGGGGTGCATGCCACGCCGGCGGGCGGCCCGGATGCCGTTGACGTTGAACGTGGCGACTCGCAGCATGCCCGCCATCTTGCCCTGCGAGTACGACATCCCGCATCACGGCAGGTCACCAGGTCGCCAGTTGGCTGATCGGCCCCAGCACGATCCACGGCGTGCCGGGGCCGCTCAGCCAGAGACCCGCTTACGCGATGGTGATGCTGCCGTCGAGGTAGACGTCCTGGATGGCGTGCAGCAGGGCAGCACCCTCGGCCATGGGCCGTTGGAAGGCTTTCCTGCCGCTGATGAGACCGGTCCCCCCGGCCCGCTTGTTGATGACGGCGGTGCGCACCGCCTCAGCGAGGTCACTCTGGCCCGAGGCCGCTCCCCCGCTGTTGATCAGCCCGGCCCTTCCCATGTAGCAGTTGACGACCTGCCAGCGCGTCAGATCGATCGGGTGATCGGTGGTCAGCCGCTCGTAGACCAGCTTGCTGGTCTTGCCGAAGCCCAGGGCGGTGTATCCGCCGTTGTTCTCCGGCTGCTTCTGCTTGATGATGTCGGCCTCGATGGTGACGCCGAGGTGGTTGGCCTGGCCGGTGAGGTCCGCCGAGACGGCGTAGTCCACCCCGTCCTTCTTGAAGGCCGGGTTGCGCAGGTAGCACCACAGGACCGTGAACATGCCCAGCTCGTGCGCGCGGGCGAAGGCATCGCTGACTTCCTGCAGCTGGCGGGTCGACTCCTGCGAGCCGAAGTAGATCGTCGCACCGACGCCGGCGGCCCCGAGGTCCGCACACTGGTCGACGTTGCCGTACATCACCTGGTCGAACCGGCTCGGGTAGGTCAGCAGCTCATTGTGGTTGAGCTTGACGATGAACGGGATCTTGTGGGCATACCGCCGGGACACGGAGCCCAGGACCCCCAGGGTGCTGGCGACCGCGTTGCAGCCGCCCTCGATGGCCAGCTCGACGATGTTCTTCGGATCGAAGTACGCGGGATTCGGCGCGAACGACGCGGCTGCGGAGTGCTCGATGCCCTGGTCGACCGGCAGGACCGAGACGTAGCCCGTGCCGGCTAGCCTGCCGTGGTTGAACACTGACTGCAGGTTTCGCATCACCTGGGGGGAGCGGTCGGTCAGCGCGACAACCCGGTCGACGAAGTCGGGACCCGGGAGCACCAGGCTCTCCTTGGTAATCCCGGTGCAGGTGTAGGTCAGCAGATTCTGGGCGTCGGATCCCAGCAAGCTCTGAACATTAGTCATGCCAGCAAGCCCCCATTTCAATCAGTATGGTGCGGTTCCGCAGCCGATCTCCGGCACAACAGGATCGCTTGGCACAAACACCAACGAGAGTAACGCGGCTTCGCTGCGAGGACCCGCGGTTCGTGCCTTGCCCGGCGCTCCACGGTCGCACCTTGGCCGGCTGGTTGGTACTGATTCAGGCTCGTTAGTCATTGTTTCGGCCCGTGTGCGGTTGTTTGTGCTTCTGCTGTCTCCACTTGGGAGTGATCATTTCCCGTAGTCTGGAATCCGACGTGATCATCTCTCATGATGCGGGATTGATCGGTCCAGCACGTGGCGGATCA
>JAFGOK010000261.1 GCA_016926535.1 Micromonosporaceae bacterium
GCGTCGAGCTGAGCCGCGAGATCATCGTCTGGCCCGGCAGCGGCCAGTGCCCGGTGCAGGGCACTCCGCAGGGGATGCCTCCCCGCTTCGACGCAGCAGGCGAGCAGCCGGTGCGCTCGCCGCCGCTCTGCCAGCGTCGCCGTGGTGTACACGATGGAGCGCAGGATGGAGGGGGAGAGGTTGACCCGGGCTTCCCCGAAGCTGACCATGCCAGCGGCCTCTGCCGGCTCACAATCACTCAGCTGGAGTCCCTCCGCAGCGATTCCCCGCAGCAGCTCGTCCTCTGCCAGCCGGTCATCGGCGGCGATGATCACCAAGAGGCGCCTCGTGCTGGCCGGCAGGCGGTCGAGCCGCCGCAAATGGGCCAACCGCAACGGGCTGCCTCGACCGAGGCATCTGGGTGGCCAGGCCTCGCCGGCCCGCTGGGCCGGCGAAAGGCTGCCGGCCAGCTCGATGATCGCCTGAGGATTCCCCCCGGAGATCTCGCAGAGCGCCGCAGCGACATCGCCCGTCACGCCGTGGTCCCGCAGCAGCAGCATGGTGCTGGCCGCATCCAGTTCCCCGACGGGCAGCCGCGGAAGGTCGTCGATAGGCTCCACTGGAGTACCCCTGGTCGTGAACACCCATGCGATCGGTGCCTGCGCCGTCCTGACGGCGCAGAAGGCCAGGACGTCCAGCGAAGGCCGGTCCACCCGATCAGCACCGTCGATGAGGCACACCACCGGCCGGTCTCGAGCCAGCGCGGCGAGGTCCTGCAGCACGTGCAGGCTCAGCCGCAGCAGATCGAATCCCTCCAGGTCCTGACGATCCGGCAGCACCTGGTGCAACCCGGCAAGCGGCAGGCCAGCCTCTGCAGCCCGACCGCTCAGGCCCAGCACGAGGCATCCCTCCGCCGCCGCTTCCCGGCGAGCGTGCTCCAGCAGCGCGGTCGTGCCGATCCCGGGATCGCCGTGCAGCACGAGCGCGCCGCCGCGCGAGCGAAGCACTGCCAGAATGAGCGAGGAAAGCGCGGCCTGCTCACCGCGCCTGCCCCGCAGCGTCGGGCCCTCAGCCGGGGGAATCACCATGGAAAGCAGTGTCGTCCATTTCCGGTCAGCCAGCCTTCACCTTGCTGGCCGCGAATTCCGCTCCCTCGGTGGTCGAGCCGTTGGTGGCGTACCGGAGATGGGCCAGCATGCTGACCCCGGCACCACAGACCGGGTCCCCGGCGTTGCAGATGTCGAGCGCCTTGGAGCCGTAGAGCTTGCTCGCCTTGGTGATGTCGGTCCCGAGCATCCGCAGCGGGTTCCCGAACACGACCACCGCCTTGATCTGGGGAGCCAGCGATTCTGGAATCGCCTCACCGCTGCCGAGCGCGGTTCGGATACCGATGGCGATATCGGTGACACTGGCGCCCTGGGAGTACCCTCCGATGACAAATGATGTGTTCGGACATTGACTGGCCGTCGAGGTAATGTGTTTGCTCATATCGGTCGCCCCAGGACCGGCACTGGTCTGGCTGACATTCGCCGCGTAGTCAACCGCGTACGTCGTCACCGAAAGCCCCGACAGTTTGGACTTCACCGTACTGGCGAACGGGCTTCCGACCATGCCGAGTCCCCTGATTTCTCCGGTACCCCGGGCGAACACCACCTCGACGTCGCTGCACGTCGCGGCGGAGGCAGACGTGACAACGGCAGTGAGTCCCGCAGCGGTCAGAGCACCCACGGCGACCGCGATGACTGCGATTCTTCGGCGAGATGAAATCGCCATTTCTGAGCTCCCTTCGTAGCCGAAAGCATGGCGTCACAGATTCGCATTCAGCGATTGCCAAGTGATGACCATACAAACAGCGACGGAACGGTCGGGGCATCAGAAGAACTACTGGTCTTGAATTAAGAAGCCCTTATGGTCAGCACTGGCGCTCAGCCCGCGGCCAGCCCGACGATCGCCCGCCAGACCCCCGCGGTGCCACCCCAGCGCGACCCTTGCTTCGTCCGACGGGGCACCAGATCTCGCCACCGACCTGATAAGACCGATCCATGTCGATGCTTGCCGCCCTGCCACGCCGGACCCACACTGGAGCATCTGTCCACATCGGCAAAACCCTGAACGGACAGATCACCCAAAAGGTACTATAAGAATACGCACTCATCACACATCATCGATGAGCCCGTCGGTGACGGTGCTGGATTCGGCCCTACTCACAAGGAGACCCTGATGTCACGAGCACGGCTGGCCACTCTGGCAGCGGCCACAATCGCGCTTTCAGCCGCGGCGGTCGCTGTACCGGCCTCCGCCGCGGTCGCCGCGCCGGCACCGCCCGCCGGTGAAGCCCCTTCGGACATCCGCATCGGACGCGATGCGCCGAACGTCCTGGACGGTGAGCGGTTCAAGGTTCCCGACCACTACACCGCACCGGGGGACGAGACATCCAACAGGCTGTTCCAATCGACAGACACCCCGCCGGTCGGCACGGTGCGGCAGTGGATCGGTGCGGATGACTACGCCGGCTACTACCGCAAGGACTTCACCCTGCGGGGGGTTGGCCAGTTCGTCGAGGTCTGGGTCGCCAACGACCTGGCGTTCGGCGAGGACGACTGCCGCAATGCCGTGCCGGACAGCACGACCGTGACCGATGCTCAGGTGGCCGCGCTCGTCGAACAGTTCGATACCGTGATCTACCCGAGAGAGACCACGACCTTCAGTACCCCGCCGGACCGGGACGGCAGCAACGCGCTGCTGGGGCCAGATGCCAGCGGCAGTGGCGGTGTCTACACAGGAAACGGTGCACGGACGGTCACGCTGGTCGACAATATTCGGGACGATAACTACTACGATTTTCCCGCCGCATCGACCTACACCGCCGGGTTCTTTTCCGCCGCCCTGACAGAGCTCTTCGATCGCAACACCATGACGATCGACGCGTTCGATTGGGCCCACCGCACCACGGCGAACCCGCCGGATGCCGCGACCGCCAATCTGTGCACCAGCCGTCCGGGCCGCCCGTGGCTCTACGAGGGCGTGTTCGCCCATGAATGGCAACACCTGCTGCACTACTACGCCGACCCGTTCGAGACGACCTGGCTCAACGAGGGGCTCTCCGACCTCGCCATGGCCCTCGGCGGGTACTCCAACAGCACAGCGACCGTCTTCGATCCCAACCCCGACCGCCACATCGCCTGTTTCCAGGGGTACGGCCCAGTGGAGACCCCGTATAACCCCAATCCCCTGAACTGCGGGGGTGCGCAGGACTCGCTCACGCTGTGGGGCGAGAGCGCCAGCCCCAGCGCCCTCCTCGCCAGCTACGGGAATGCCTATTCATTCTTCCTGTACCTGTATGACCACTATGGTGCTGATTTCGTGTCCTCCCTGCACCGTGACCACGAGCGTCAGGGATTGAGCAGCCTCGATGCCCAGCTCGACGCGGTCGGTACCCATAATCTGTATTCGGTGATCCACGACTACCAGACGATGACTCTGGTCGACCAGCTGATCGGCGACTCAAACCGCAGCATCATGCTCGGCGTTCCCAAGCGCCGGGTCACCGCCCAGAGCCTGCGGGCCTCGGTCAACCTCGACAACCCGGAGTCGTACCAGGTGCCCGGTGCTGCACCCAACGGCGCCGACTACGTGCTGCTCCGCAGCAACGGCAAGCCGATCAGCGGCCGTAACCTGCGGACCCTCCGGTTCAGCGGAGTCGAGACCCTGCCGGCGGTGCCGCTGTCCTGGACCGTGGTCGCCGACGACCCCGACCGGTCCGGGGATCCGGTGCTCTTCTCCGGCAACAGCAGCAACACCGATGCCGCCATGGTCACCGCGATCCAGGTGCCAGCAAGCGACCCGACGCTGCGGTTCCTCGCCAAGTACGGCGCTGAGGAGGGCTACGACTACGGGTACGTCGCGGTCTCGACCGACCAGGGGGCGACCTACACCGTGATTCCAGGCGACCGGACGGTCCAGGGACCGCTCGGCCCCGGCCTCAACGGCTCGACCACCGGCTTCGAGCAGCATTCGTTCGACCTGTCGGCCTATGCCGGGCAGCAGATCCTGCTCAGCCTCAGGTACGTCAGCGACGGCGGCGTCAACGAGGGCGGGCTGCTGGTGGACGATCTCACCGTCGGCGGGGTCACTGTCAGTGACGGTTCGAGTCTCGACCCGTTCGACTCGCCGAGCGAAATCAAGCCCACCGAGGTCCACAACTGGAACCTGCGCCTCGTCGGGATCGACCGGCAGCGAGCGAGGGCACTCCAGGTCGAGTTCAACGGGCGCAGGCCAGTCCAGCTCAACCGGTTCAGCCCTCAGCTCAAGGCCCTGAGCCGCTTCCCGACGGTCGTGGCCATCGTGGCCTACGACGAGCCAACGGAGCAGGTCGGGCAGTACGCGCCGTACACCCTGACGGTCAACGGGGTGGTGCAGCCCGGCGGCGGCCCCGCGAAGTAGGCAGTCCCAGCACGAAAAGTTCAGGCAAGTTTCCATGGCAACACACCTGTCCCCGCCCTCATCACGCCGCATAATTCATGTTCATCAATATATGCCTGCTTGACGCGACGGGATCACGCCAGTGAGGGTGTGCGGGAGCGCTTCCATAGAAGATCGCCTCACTCTCGTTCAGGGCGGCGGTCGGGCATTGCCACCGCCTGA